>CAMDVY010000438.1 GCA_945878745.1 Klebsiella pneumoniae
TTCGCGCCTCTGTTATGGCCGAATACGTGCGCGCATCCAGTGCCGAAATAAAGGTTCGAAGTTCCTCGGACGCGGCGCGTGTCTCTTGATCGTTCCCATCCAGCAGCGACAGCGCCTGCACACCGACGACGAGCAGCGCCACCCCGGCCATGGTCGTGGCCAATGACCCGGCCAACGCGCCCTGCGACGCCAACGATGCAAATTCCAGCGCCGGTGAGCGTGTGATTGAAAATGCCTGAGCCAGTTGCGTGTTGCCGGACAACTGCGCACCGGCCAGACCCAGCGTAAACAAGGCATCCAACCGGCTGCGATCGGGCGTCGTTGCACCATCTTTCGCATCCGCGTCTTTCATGCCTGCTGCTACAGGTAAATCCTTGAGCACGGCGTGCCACTGCGTTCGTGATGACTGCCGCAGCGCAGCGTTCCGTTCCTCCAATGTGGGGTTTTTGCCGGCCTGTGTGTCGATGGTCTGGGCAATGGGCTGCATGTTCTGCCACAGCGGAGATTCGGCCAGCGACGTGTCTGTATCCAGGCGCTTCTTCACGTCTGCTATCAGCGAGATACCCTGCATCGCCGGCGCAAACAGCTGGTCATGCGCCTTCACGCAGGCGCGAATCGCCTTGCACAGATTCCAGACTTCCGCACTGGAACCGATTGCAGTGGCAGTTCGCAGCGCACCCGTGAACTCATAACGACCCTCCGCGTTGCGGCGCGGTGTGGTCACCGTGTCCAGATTCGCCATGAGGCGTTGTGCAGCGTCGGCAGATGTCACGCTGCTCTTTGTGTGGTCTCCTTTAGGCGGACGGGGCTGACTGGCAAGCGTTGTGAGCGCCCGCTGCAGAACATCGGTGGCGAGCGATTCAACGCTGTCCGGGCGGTGTTTCTGTTTGACCCCTTTCGAAACCTGCTGAGCCAGTGTCACCAGAGAGGCATAAGGATCCGCACCTTCATCGTCTTGTGGCGCAGCATCGACCGGAAACCCAGCCTTGAGCTCAGACCAGAACACCAGGTAGGCGGCAGCCAGATCGGGATTGGTTTCGACATGCGCTCGCACTGCGGCCAGATAAGCGGCCATGTCCTCAATTCGCTCGGGTCCTGAAGAATGAGGAGGCGAATCAGGAGACGAATCAGGAGGCTCAGTACCTGCGGCCTGCACTGCTGTTGTGGTCGACGGAGGAGGCGATTCCGCTTTGATCCCGGATGCAGAGACCTTCTTGACCTTTTTCTCTGTCGTGCTTGCAGTGTCGTCATTGGCTTCTGCGGCGGCCTCTTTGCTGGCCTCGTTGCCGACCTCTTTACCGGCCTCTTTGGCGAGGACGACTGGCGGCAGCCAGAATGCTGACACCACGAGTGCAACCAGGACTCGCACCATAACCCGTCTTCGACGAGGAACGGGCGCCGTTGAATCGTTCATAAAATCCATGTCTGACCGTATACCATCGGATGACTGACTGGTTCATGAATCGCTTGAATCAGGACATGCAGTCAGGCGACAAGGATACTCAATGCGGTCGTCGGCTGGCAGCTTTGTTGCCAGCCACTCTACCGCTGTCGCTTGGTTCCGCCATCCGGTTAACATGAAGAGAAAAGAATGACCACAGGCAGGGGGAAACCATGAGTGAGCCCGTTCAACAACCCGGAACTCGACAAGGCGCGGACAGCCTCAGGACCGCAGTGATTGGTATCCTGGCTGCGCTTGGTGTGGCCTCCCTGGTGGTCTGGGCCACCAGTCCATACAGCGCGACATGGCATGGCTGGCCAGTGTTCACGCTTTGCGCCGTGCTCGCCTTCAGCGTGCAGTGGCTCGTCTTTATCCACGCTTTCGCCAAACAGACCGAACACTTCTATGACCTTACCGGTTCGGCCACCTATCTGGTCATGGTCTGGTTTGCGGTCTGGGCCAGCGGTGCAACTGATCCCCATGCGCTGCTGCTGGCGGGACTCATCACGGTGTGGGCTTTGCGTCTTGGGCCATTCCTCTTTCGTCGCGTGCGGCAGGCCGGTGAAGACCGCCGCTTTCGCACCATCAAGACTTCACTGCCTACTTTCCTGATGACCTGGACGCTGCAGGGTCTGTGGGTGTTCCTCACCGCGTCGTGCGCCCTCGCCGCGATCACGGGCTCAGGCGCTGCGGATTTCGGCCTGGTCGTTGTCCTGGGTGTTGTCCTGTGGCTGGCCGGCTTCGCCATCGAGGTCATTGCCGATGCGCAGAAGAGCCGCTTTCGAGCAGACCCGGCCAACACCAACCGCTTCATCCGCGAAGGCCTCTGGGCCTGGTCGCGCCATCCAAACTACTTCGGTGAGATCATGCTCTGGACCGGCATTGCCGTCATCGCTCTGCCGGAGCTGATCGGCGGCCAGCACATCACACTGATTTCTCCGGTGTTCGTGGCCTTGTTGCTGATCAAGGTCAGCGGTGTTCGCATGCTGGAGGCTCGTGCCGACAAACAATGGGGAAACGATGCGGACTATCAATCTTACAAAGCCAGCACACCGTCTGTGATGCTACGTCCACCACGCGGCGTGAAGTAACCCATGGCCGACTGGAGCAACTGGTCAGGACGTCATCGCGCCAAGGTGAAGCAGTTACACCATCTTCGCAGTGAAGAAGATGCAGCCGCACTCGCCGCAGAAGCGACACAACGAAGCTTGCGTATCAGGGCCGCAGGCACCGGTCACAGTCATTCACCACTGATACCCAACGACGACATCATCGTTGATACCTCGGGCCTCGCCGGTGTTCAGTCCATCGACCACCGCACCAACCGTGTGTGGATCGGCGCCGGTACCAAGATCGTTGCCCTGGGTGCACCACTGCATGCGGCTGGTCTCGCGCTGGCAAATCAGGGAGATATCGACCAGCAGGCGATAGCCGGTGCAGTTGGCACCGGTACTCACGGTACAGGTATCGCATTGCGCAACCTTTCCTCTGCTGTCACCGGCATTCGCATCGCCACCGCCGCCGGGGAATTGCTGACAGCAAATACCGAACAGCATGCGCAACTCTGGCAGGCGGCTCGACTGCACCTCGGTGCCTTTGGCATCATCACCGCAGTCGAGATGCAGCTTCGTCCCAGATACCGATTGCGTGAGCGCGGCTGGCAGGCGAAGTACGACGAGATCACCGCCGTGATAGACCATCACGCTGCAGAGCATCGACACTTCGAGTTTTTCTGGTACCCAAAAACGGACACAGCCTTCGCCAAGACGCTCGATGAAACCGACGAACCGGCGATCTATCCATTGGCAGAAGAAGGCCAACGACTCGCCTGGAGCCACGAGGTGCTGCCCAATCATCGACCTCACAAGCACACTGAAATGGAATACTCGGTGCCTGCCGAACATGGCATCGCCTGTTTCGACGCCATTCGCAATCTGCTGCTCACCCGTTTTACCGATGTGTTGTGGCCGGTTGAATATCGCACACTGGCAGCGGATGACGTCTGGCTCTCCACCGCCTATGCGCGCCCCACAGTCACGCTGTCGGTGCACCAGACCACTGACGCCGACGAAACCGATTACTATCGCGCCTGTGAAGAGATCTTCAGGTCATTCGAGGGGCGGCCGCACTGGGG
>CAMDVY010000439.1 GCA_945878745.1 Klebsiella pneumoniae
ATCTATCACCTGGAGTGATGTCTGGACACGTGCTGGGTCGGTAGACGTTGAGGTATTGCCTGCAAAAACACTTGTCGGCCCCGCGGCAAGTTGACCCACTCCGAGATTGTTCACGCCGAGATTGATGAACAGATAACGGGCCAGGGCCGATCGCTGTACCACCGACGTGAAGCTGCCGCGCTGAAGCGGGGCAAGTTGCAATCGAAGCGATTGACCATCAGCAGGGTGGTAGTACCAGAAGCCGGGCATCGATTTGTAGTTCGTGTGGCTTTCGTCGAAGTCGTTGCCAACGACATTGATGAGGAGTGCTTCAGCGCCCCATTCACTCATCGCATAGCGGGCGTAGATCAGATACTGACTGAGCGGAGCGCCTGATGCGGCGAAGCTGTACACCCGAAAATTGTTCTTCGCAGCCGCTGCGAGACGACCGTGAAGGGTCTTGTCATACGGTACCATTTGGGCCTGAACGTACGAATCACCGATCACGGCCAACAAGGGCTGGGTGTCCTGATGAACGTAGTCCTGGTCGTTTACGAATCCGGCGTTGTTCACACGGCCGCGATTGACCATGTTGAAATTCCAGTCTCTCGAGTAGACGTACTCCCGGTTCGGTGTGTAACGAAGCACAGGCTCATCGGCGGTCACGGACAGGCTGCGCAGTCCGCTGGCCACTGGCAGAAACTGGAAGGTGAGTTCAAGCAAGATTGTCAGCAGAACGACGGACACGGCCATCGAGAGGGCCGCAAGCATCCACCAGGGATAGTGGCGTTTCATGCTTGCTGGCGGACCATGGTCAATGATTCAGAAGGTTGGCGGGAGAATACTGATCAGTCAGCACACGCGCCTTCGGATCCCAATCCTTGCGACCATCAATCCGTGGCAGATAGCTCTCGATATCGACGCCGTATCGACGCATGCGCAGTGCGAGAGTCGAGGCTCTTGCTTCGAAAAACTCCTTCGGCGGAAAGGGTACCTGCATGGCCAGCACGACACGATTCGCACTTTCTGGAAGACGGAAGTTCATGAAGGGACCGAAGACTTTTTCGTACGTCGTTGACTCGTGATCGTAGAGCTTGCTGATTGCAAAGGTGTTGGCTGCAAGAACGCCTGTTTCGGTTAGCAGTGCGCGAGTCTCCGAAAGGTACTCGGCAGTCATCAGATGTTCGGGAATGTACTCGCCGTTATATGCGTCGAGCAGGATGAGGTCATAACGTTGACCCTTTTTGTTCATCCGTCTGCCAAACACTCGGGCGTCCATGGTGTGCACAGTGGTGTTGGCGGATGCCTTGAAGTGAAAGTACTTCTCCGCCACACGGACGACCGCCGCGTCGATTTCCACGACATCAAGGTTAGCTTCCGGGAACAGTTGCTGGAGGGCCATTGGCAACGTGCCACCGCCAAGCCCTACCACGAGGATGGACTCTGGATCTTCGCGCAGCAGCAGGGCAGCCATCATCATTCGTGTGTAGCTGAACAGCATCCTGTCCGGATCGTCGAGGTTCATGCAGGTTTGATTGCGAAGGTCGCGTTTGACCGTGAATTGCAGGCAGATCTCCCGTTGCCGTTCCACCACCAGAACATTCTGGTAGAGGGACTTTTCGCTGTGGAGGACCCGGGCATCAACAGCAGGTACGAGCAGCAAACAGGCTGATAGCAGCAGGAACCGCTTGTTCATCGTTGCAGCCGATGGGTGATGAACCCAAGCATGCCAAGCTAAACCAGCGCGACGGCAAGCGCAGATACGATCTGGTTGATCTCGAACCAGAGGACAAAATAAAACGACGTGAACAGGGTCCCCAGCGCGCTTCCCAGCGTCGAAACAAAATACAGCACGCCCGCCACGGCGCCGGAGCGATGGGTTGTTTCAACAAGTAATCGAACGCTGTAAGGCGAAATCATGCCAAGCAGGATCGTTGCGGGAGCAAAGAGTGCAGTCGCCGCGAGTAGCGATGCATAACGAATGTCGTCGATGGCATTGAATGTCCACTCAAGCATGGCATCGGCGTACCAGGTCATAGGTGCCAGCAACAGGGCGGCGAGACCGAAGAGGCATGAATACCGGGCCATGGAAGGTGTGTGTACGGACCAGCGCCCGCCCAGCAGATAACCGATGGCCAGCGCAGTCATGAAAATGGTGATGATGCTGCCCCAGACGTAGATGTCGCTGCCAAACCATGGCGAAAGGATTCTTCCGCCAAGCATTTCAAACGCCATGACGATAAAGCCGGAGAAGCCGGCCATTACGTAGATCACCAGGTTTTTCATTCGAGTTGCAGCGTCAGAGGTCAGCGTGTGGCGACCTCTTCGACCGGCAGGCCGGCTTCTTTCCAGGCTCGATATCCGCCACCGACGTGACAGACGGGCGCCAGACCCATCTGCTGGAGAGTTTGTGTGGAAAGCGCCGATCGCCAACCGCTCTGGCAGTAAAAAACGAAGCGTTTGCCGCTGCCGAAAATCTCCTTGTAGTAGGGGCTGGTTGGATCGATCCAGAACTCCAGCATCCCGCGAGGGGCGTGGAACGCTCCAGGTATCTTGCCTTCGCGTTGCAGTTCGCGAACATCACGAATGTCCACGAAGACAACATCGTCTCGTCCGAGACAGGACTTCGCGGCATCGAGGTCAAGTGTTTCTACCTCGGCGAGTGCCTTGTCGAGCAGGTCCTTGTGGCTGATCTTGAGCATCGGTGATTTCCGTTCAATGAGAGGTCAAGCCTAACAGGCCATGGGCGACGACGAAAAGCACTTGGCGGATTAATCAGGATGTCCGATGGCGCGGGTCGGGAACGTGTCGGCGAATGAAGAAGCCGCCAATCGAGAGAAAGCAGATTGAGGCGATGAAGACCGCCTCATAACCGAATCCTGAAGCCAGCAACCCGGCGCAGAGCGTGGCAATCGCACCGACTGCTTCGGATGCGCTGTTTGATATAGCCAGCCGCATCGGCACATCTTCGCGGCTGCCAAATTCGAGGACAATATTGGCAGCGGCGTTCTGGAAGCCTTGAGCGGCGGCACCAATACCCACGAAGATCAGACTGGTGAGCACGATGCCTTCCGTCACGAAGAGGGCCAGTGTGGAAACAACCCAGATCACCAGTGAAATCAGCATCACCCGGCGATAACCGGATCGATCTGCGATTTCGCCCCACAACAGATTCGAGACATTGCCGGCGAGGGTGAAGGCGATGGTCAGCAGGCCGAGATTGCTGCCGGTCAACGTCGTGTGCTGCGCGGCATAGAGAATGTAGAACGGCATGGCCAGCCGACCGGCGGTCGTCAACGACCGTGCGGTGACAAAACGTCGAAACGCTTTGTCTTCGCGCAGCAATACGGGAATTCGAGCCCATTCGATTCCGGCTTTGGTTTTCGCGACCACGTTTGGCAACTCCGGTTCATGCATGAACAGGAGAGCCGCCAGGCCAAGACTTGCGAGGATAAATGCCAGCACGAATATGCTCGAATAACCCTGGATGGTCGGCGTGTCACCGAGAAACCAGAGCCCCCCCGCGTAGGCGACCCCGGCAGCGGTCAACCCGGCGGTGAAGTTACGCAGACCGGTCAGCCTGCCTCG
>CAMDVY010000440.1 GCA_945878745.1 Klebsiella pneumoniae
GAGCTGAGATCAAAACCACAGGTGAAACTCTTGAGATTTGGAAGCGACATTGCGGCAATGGCAGTAATCGAGCCACTGTCCATGCCACCACTCAGGTAGCTGCCGAGTTCCACATCACCAATGAGTTGTCGATTCACTGCCTGGCGAAAAAGCCGGTCGAGTTCTTCGAGATATTCCGCGCGGCTTCCTGGCTGGTCGGGTTCTCGAAACCGATAGTCCCAATATCGTTGCACATCCAGCCTGGAGCGTGACGGATCGAACCGGGCATAGTGCCCAGCAGGCAACAGCTTGATGCCTTCGAGCAGGGTCTGATCGGTAAAGATGTTATGGAAAGTGAAGTACTCGAGTAACGCCTGTTTGTTCAGCCTGCGGTCAAAGCTCGGCTGAGCCGTAATGGCTTTCTGCTCCGACGCAAACGCGAACCCATCACCTTGTTGTGCGTAGTAGAGCGGTTTGATGCCATAACGATCACGTGCCAGCAGCAAGGAGCGTTCCTTGCGATCCCACAGTCCGAGGGCAAACATGCCGTTGAACTTCAACAGCGCTGAAGTCCCCCACTGCATGAGTGCATACAGCACCACTTCGCTGTCGGTCATGCTGCGGAAGTGATGACCGAGGCCTGCAAGTTCTGCTCGCAACTCGCGGAAGTTGTAGATCTCGCCGTTGTAGGTCAACACATAACGCTGATCCGCACTGATCATCGGTTGATGACCGCTGGGCGTGAGATCAATGATGGCGAGGCGACGATGGCCAATCCCCACATTGTCTTCGATCCAGTGCCCTTCACCATCTGGGCCACGATGGGCAACGGCATCCGTCATGTTGCGCAGGATGGCGCTGGAAACCGGCGTTCCATCAGGGTGAATCAGGCCAACGATGCCGCACATGTTCCTATCTGCGCTCGACAGGTTTCGATGTTTGTCGCAGCGCGGGGTCGAGCACGCACTGAATGACATACCGCTGCTCTGCTTCCGTCATGCCATGAAACAGTGGCAGCGAAATACTGCAATGATTGGCTGCATAGGCGTTGGGAAAGTCAGATGCCTGGTGACCATACTTGTCACGGTAATATCCGAGCATGTGCACCGCATGGGTTGCCGGACGTGTAGAAATTCCAGCGGTTTGCAGCTGGTCCATCCAGTCATTGCGCTTGGCATTGATGGCATCTACAGACTTCGGGGTCACCGGTTCCGGTTGAAACAAACACGGATAACTCTGGTAACCATGCTCCAGCCCTTCTATGTGCGCGGGTGTCTTCAACCAGGATAGGCCAGTAAAAGCCGCATCATAGATGCGAGCCAGGCGCTGTCTTTCCCGAATGATCTCTTCGGCGCGGTCCATCTGTGCCGCCCCGAGCGCGGCCTGCATGTCGGTCATGCGCAGGTTGTAACCAGCATCGGGATGATCGGCCAACAGATAAGGGCGTGCGCCCAGGTGGCGCTGCAGGTCCGTCATGGCCGCACCATGATCACGCAGACGACGCAGCTTTTCGGCCAGTTCTCCATTATTCGTCGTGATCATGCCGCCTTCACCGGTGGTGATCGCTTTGCGCGGATGAAAACTGAAACAGCCGGTATCACCCAGCGTGCCGACATGCGTCCCGTGGTATCGACTGCCAAATCCGCAGGCCGCGTCCTCAACAACCGCAAGGCCGTGCACGCTGGCAATGTCGTTGATGTCCTTCATCTCGGCAGCCAGCCCAAACAGGTGCACCGGGATAATGGCTCTGGTTCGTGGGGACACACATTGACGAAGTTTTTCAACATCGATGTTGAAGGTGTTGGGGTCGATGTCACAAAAAACGACCTTTCCACCCAGATGCTCCACCACGTTGGCGGTCGCGATCCAGGTGAATGCCGGGACGATGACCTCATCACCTGGCTGTAATCCCAGTGCGGCCAGGGACAGATGCAATGCCGTCGTACAGGAGGTAACTGCGATGGCGTGTTCGGCGCCGGTGAAGGCACTCCATTTCTCTTCGAACTCACGAACCTTCGGGCCTTGCACCAGCCAGCCACTGCGCAGTGGAGCGAGGACACTCTGTATCTCCTCTTCCGTCAGGCTCGTACGCGCGATCGGCACGTTCATGCCTTTGTCTGTCGTCATGTGGGCAGACCGACCGCACGGCGACGCGCGGCGACTTCAGCTTTGTGTGTCGCTCGCCACTCGATCAATCGCTTGAGCCCATCACGCAGATCGAGTATTGCGTTGAAGCCGATTTCTTCGCGTGCCTTTTTTGGTGATCCCACCCGATTGCGCACCAGCGTGGCCTGGCTGCGAGGTGCGTACTGGATGGGTCGGTTGCAACCAGTGATTTCCACCAGCAGCTCGGCAAGCTGTTTCAACGAAGTACGTTTGCCGGTCCCTACGTTGTAATAGACATCTGTGCTGGACACTTTCATGGCGCAGATGTTGGCAAGGCCACAATCTTCCACCGCAATAAAATCGAAGGCTTCCGACCCATCACCCAGGACCGTGGGACTTAGTCCGTTATCGATGGCATCCAGCATTTTCATGACCACCGCTATGTACGCCCCCTGATAGTCCTGACGCGGACCATAGACATTCATGTATCGCAGGCCGACATAGTTCAAGCCGTAGCGGTGATGAAACGCGCGCAACATCGCTTCGCCGGCGATCTTGGTTGCGCCATAGAAGTTCTTGTTGTTGAAGGGGTGATCTTCCTCCATGGGCTCGTGTACTGCATCACCGTACACCGATGCGGATGACGAGTAGACAAGTCTCTGCACGCCCTTGGCAACACAGGCCTCCATCACGTTGAAGGTGCCACGCACATTGACGTCAAACGCGCTGCGCGGATATTCATGACACTGCAGCAACCACAAGGCGGCGAAGTGAAACACCCCATCCGCGCCATCAAAGGCTGCCTGCAGGATATCCGTTTGCAGAATGTCACCGCCGACATCATGGATTTTTACCCGAGGGTCCTTCAAGGCATCCTGCAGGTTCTCGCGGCTGCCACGCACCATGTTGTCGTAGATGACGATCTCTTTGATGTCTTCCTTGATCAGATGGTCCACGGTGTGGGAGCCAATCAGGCCTGCACCACCCACTACAACGAGTTTTTTGCCTCGCAGGTCCATCAGCTGTTCCTTGTATCGACCGAGGCAACACCATAGCGCCGCCAAAAAAAGCGGCAGAAACGCCGAACCGGGCTCAGGCTCAGCTTAGTGGTGGAATCAGGAGGCAGGCGCAACAGGAAGCGCAGATCCTCGTTTCTCGTTGGCATGGTTGGTTATCCGTTTTCAACACATTCAGCACTTGAGACTGACGATCAACCATCGGGTTGATATCGAGAGATATGATTGCAGCCAGTGCAGAATAGCGTGAGCGACTTTCGCAAGCCATAGACTGACTTGTGAACCGCTTCACACACTGTGAACTCCGTCACACACCGATGACCGTGGAGGCAGCACATGGAACTTGGCTGGTTTGAAGTGAGCCTGGACGTCAAGGATATCGTTCGTACTCGCAGTTTCTACGAGACACTCGGATTCCAGGTCTTGGGTACCGCGGCAGAGGGACGCGTGGTGACACTGCAG
>CAMDVY010000441.1 GCA_945878745.1 Klebsiella pneumoniae
TCCAGACCGCGACTGATGGGGCCACCAAAAATCGCGGTCGCGATAGGTGGAGTCATCAAAGATCGCGGTCAGGAGACCGCTCTTACAGGAGCGATCTGATCAAGAGGCCGCAGGTCTACGGCTGCGCCGCAATCGGGTATCCTTGTGTCTGCCGATCCTACCCAGAGACACGATGGACACGAGTTACACTTTCTCCGACGAGCATGTCATCGAACCGGAATACTACGGTCGAGTCGGACATCCCCATCAGGCGTTTGCGTGGCTGCGCGCCAATGACCCGTTGCGCCGAATCGAGGCACCGACGTTTCGGCCGTTCTGGGCGGTGACCAAACATGAAGACCTCATTGCCATCGAGAAACAACCGGAACTCTTTACCAACGAACCTCGCCCGATTCTCGGTCGTGAAGTCGCGCGCCCGGAACTGAAAGCGGAGATCATTGGCGAAATCTTCAAACGGCTGCAGGATTCGCCAGAATTGATGCAGGTCATGGCGACCTCCACGGAGCAGGGATTGATTCGTTCCCTGGTGCAGATGGATCCACCGGACCATCCGAAGTACCGCGCCCTGGTGCAGCCGTGGTTCAAGCCAACCAACATCAAACGGCTGGAAGATCGGCTGACGACCATCATCCGTGACATTCTCGACGAGATGATGGGTGACGGAAGCGTGCGAGAACTGGACTTTGTGCAGGATGTGGCTGTGTGGCCACCGCTCAAGCTCATCAGCGAGCTGCTCGGTGTTCCTCCGGAAGACGAGTGGCGCATTCTCAAACTCACCAACGAGCTGTTTGCCGGCGATGATCCGGAGATGAAGCGAGTGGGTGATGATCCGCTGTCAATTTTCGACACCATCAAGGACCTCTACCAGTATTTTTCCAAGATGACCGATGCCCGTCGGGCGAATCCGACGGAGGATCTGGCGTCCTATATTGCCAACGGACGGATTGATGGGGAGTACCTGCCGTACAAGGAGCTGATTTCCTACTACACGATCGTCGCCACTGCCGGTCATGAGACCACGCGTACCGCAATGTCCGGGGGGCTGCACGCGCTGCTGACCAACCCGGATCAGATGCAGTTGCTGAAGGACACGATCCACGACGAAGATGCCCTGAAGCTTGCGGTGGAAGAGATGCTTCGCTGGACCACCCCGGTCGCGCAGTTTGCCCGCACAGCGCAGGCGGACACCGAGATTCGTGGTCAGAAGATAGCCAAGGGAGAGACGCTCTGTCTTTTTTATGCCTCGGCCAATTTTGATGAAGAGGTGTTCGACAATCCGTCAGCGTTCAACGTCGATCGACGGCCGAACCGCCACCTGGCGTTTGGCACGGGACCACACCAGTGTCTGGGCATCATCCTTGCGCGGATGGAAATGCGGATCTTCTTCCAGCAGTTGATTCCGCGCGTCGTGTCCATGGAACTGGTGGAAGAGCCGTCACGGTTGCGTGCGAGCTTTGTGCATGGCCTCAAGCATCTGAAGATTCGATATCAACTGCGTCCGGCGGCCTGACGAGTCCTTCGACAGCCGATGAGGGCGCTGGCGACCGGAATGTCAGCCGGGGCCAGTTGCAGATCGAGAAGGTGGTGTCGTGGACACCACAACAGCGCATCGTGGGCCAGCAGTGTGAACCGCCCGCGCACATGGCGAAGATGGTAAACAAGCAGCTCCACGGTTTGATGTGGATCAGCGTGTGTTGATCTGAGCAGGAACTGACCCGCTTTCACGTGCACACCAAATTCCTCCATGAACTCGCGCTCCAGACAAGCTTCCGGTGATTCCCCCGGCTCCAGCTTGCCCCCCGGAAATTCCCAGAGTCCTGCCAGATGTCGACCCGGCGAACGACGGGCGACCAGTACACGGCCGCGTCGCCGTAACACACCGGCAGTGACGAGCAGGGTTCTGTTTTTTTGAGATTCGCTACTGTCCGTCAACGAGCATCTGCCTCTTTCGCAAGTCATTCGAGCATCGCATGATGACGAACCGGAAACCGCTCCTGCGGAGAAATCATCTTGATTCTGACCGAGTGGCTTGAACTTGCCAGTTATGGCGTAACCGTAATCGGTTTGCCGTTTGCTGTCTGGGTGTTTTACCTGCAGCAACGCAAGGAGCGAGAGAACGAAGAGGAAGAGGCGTATCAGCTGCTCGCCGACGCCTATACCGAATTCCTCAAGGTGGTGTTGAACAACAGCGACCTGCATCTGCGTACATCGTCAGCGTTGCCGAATCCGACGCCAGAGCAGGAAGAACGCATGCTGGTCATCTTCGATATGCTCATGTCGTTATTTGAGCGTGCCTTTCTGGTGGCATACCAGGATGACATGTCACCCGCCGATCAGCGTCGCTGGAACTCGTGGGACGACTACATGCGTGAGTGGTGCCGTCGTGAAGACTTTGCCAACGCGTTGCCGGCACTGCTCAGCGGGGAAGACCCGGAATTCCGGGCCTATCTCGAAAACGTGGCATCAGAGGAAAAGTTGAATGCCCGACGAGCACCTTGATGCTCGGGATTGTCGTAGGAGCGATCTCCTGATCGCGATTTTCGATGATCCCAACAATCGCGGTCGGAGACCGCTCCTACAATGGGTTGCCCGTTTGCCTGTTCCGTACCTCCGATCTAGAACCCGCAGAGTAGGAGCGAGCTCCCGATCGCGATCTTCGATGATCCCGCCAATCGCGGTCGGAGACCGCTCCTGCAGCGGAAGGTGGCCCACCATGGTAGGAGCGATCTCCTGATCGCGATTTTCGATGGTACAAACAATCGCGGTCGGAGACCGTTCCGACGATGGTTTGCCTGTTTGCAACTGTGCCGATTTGCGTCGAATCGGGTTTGGTCAGACCTTCCTTGCGTCCGATCTAGAACCCGCTGAGTCTGGCGAAGCGGTCACGATGCCAGGCCTGATTGCCAAACATGGTTTCCAGAGCCCGTGCACGCTTCAGATAGAAGCCGGCATCGAACTCGTCGGTCATGCCGATGCCACCATGGATCTGAATCAGCTGGTTCGACATCCGGAACAGAAACGCACCGGCCTTGCACTTCGCCAGCGAACACATCTGCGGGATGTCCTTTGCACCGGCGTCGATGGCCTGCAACGCGGCTTCGACACCTGAGCGAGTCAGTTCCATTTCCGAGTAAAGCTCCGCGGCTCGATGCCCCAGTGCCTGAAATGAACCAATGACCTGACCAAACTGCTTGCGGGTCTTCAGGTACTCAAGGGTCATATCAAACGACTGGGCTGCAGTGCCGAGCATTTCCGCGCTGATACCTGCGCAGGCGCGATCAAGGATTGAGTCCAGCAGTACGCGACCACCTGCCGCATCACCCAGCACATTGGCGGCGGGTAGTTCGACGTTGGTGAAACTCACGTTGGCGTAACCACGGCTGTCGGTAGTCCGAAGCAAGGTTCGGTCAATGCCGCTGCTCTGCGCACTGACAAGACCGAGCACCAGGCCATTGGCCGCTTTCGCCACCACGACAAAGTCGGTCGCTGCACTGCCTTCCATGACAAAACGCTTGCTGCCGTTCAACACGTAGCCGTTGGATGACTTGTCAGCCCGC
>CAMDVY010000442.1 GCA_945878745.1 Klebsiella pneumoniae
GGGATGGCGGTGGCTGGTCGGTCTGAGGACGGTTTGGTGGAAATGGTCGAATTGCCTGAACACCGCTGGTACCTCGCTTGCCAATTTCACCCGGAGTTCACGTCATCACCGCGAGAGGGGCATCCGCTATTCAAGGGGTTCATTGAGGCTGCACTGTCTTATGCTGCGGATCATGCACAGATCACGCACGTGCAGGCTGCTGGATGAGCATTGAGCTTTGTGGTTTCACCGCCGGGATTGATCGACCCTTCTTCCTGATCGCTGGCCCATGCGTGGTGGAAAGTGAATCGCTGCAGTTGAAAACGGCGGAACAACTGAAGCGAATCACGGATGATCTCGGGATCCCTTTCATCTTCAAGAGTTCTTTCGACAAGGCCAATCGTTCATCGCTGGACAGTTTTCGTGGCCTTGGCATCAGCGAGGGTTTACGCATTCTCGACAAGGTGAAACATGACCTCGGCATTCCTGTGCTGACCGATGTCCATGACGACTCTCCGCTCGATGAAGTGGCCAGTGTCGTGTCCGCATTGCAGACCCCGGCGTTTCTCTGTCGCCAGACCAACTTCATCTTGAACGTGTGCAATCTCCAATTGCCGGTGAACATCAAGAAGGGCCAGTTTCTGTCACCGCAGGAAATGGTCAACGTGGTCATCAAGGCGCGATCTACCGGGAATACCCGGATCATGGTCTGTGAACGAGGTGCAAGCTTCGGGTACAACAACCTCGTGTCTGACATGCGCTCACTGGCGATCATGCGGCAAACCGGGTGTCCCGTGGTGTTTGATGCAACCCACTCGGTGCAGATGCCCGGCGGCCTGGGTCATGCCTCGGGTGGTCAACGAGACATGATCCCGGTGCTGGCACGTGCCGCGGTAGGCGCGGGAATTGCCGGTTTGTTCATGGAAACGCATCCTGATCCATCGGCTGCGCTTTCCGATGGGCCAAATTCCTGGCCGCTGGATCGAATGCGTGAACTGCTGATGTCTTTGCAGGCGATCGATGCAGCAGTCAAGGCACGGCCGCTTGCCGAAAACGCGATGGTATGAAGCATGCCACAGCACTTCGGGCGCGGATTGCTGAAAATATTCTGATATCCACGCTTCTCAGAAGAAATGCAGAGACTTAGTGGACCAACCCGAGCGCGACTCTGCAGTTGCGCAAACAACGTCTTGAGCAGGTGACAGGTAAAGTCATGAAAATAACCCGAATCATTGGTCGTGAAGTTCTTGATTCACGTGGCAATCCAACAGTTGAAGCAGAAATCTGGACTGACAAAGGCGCAAACGGACGTGCATGCGCGCCAAGTGGCGCTTCTACCGGCTCCAGGGAAGCGCTTGAAAAGCGTGATGGCGACAAATCCCGTTATTCAGGTAAAGGTGTCCGGCAAGCCGTCGACGCCATCAACGGACCGATCAGCGAACTGCTGCGTGGCTCAGCAGCGGATGCGCAGGAACAGCTTGATGGCCGACTGATAGAACTCGATGGAACGGAAAACAAATCCAGTCTTGGTGCAAACGCGATGCTCGCCGTTTCGCTGGCTGCTGCCAAAGCGGCCGCGGCAGAAAGTGGCCAGCCTTTGTTCCGGCACATCAACCAGCTGTTTGGCGCGCCGCGCATGACGATGCCCGTGCCAATGATGAACATCATCAATGGCGGTGAGCACGCTGATAACAATGTGGACATCCAGGAGTTCATGATTCAGCCGGTTTCGATGACCAGCTTTCGTGAAGCGTTGCGTTGTGGCGTCGAAGTGTTTCATTCACTCAAGACCGTGCTCAAAAACCGGGGGCTGGCGACGTCAGTGGGGGATGAAGGCGGCTTTGCACCAAACCTGGGTTCAAATGCCGAAGCACTTGAAGTGATCGCCGTGGCAGTAGGCAATGCCGGCTACACGCTTGGTACGGACGTTACGCTCGCCCTGGATTGTGCGGCTTCGGAGTTCCACGAGGATGGTGGATACAACCTGAGTGGCGAAGGTCGCAAGTTCTCCAGCAACGGTTTTGCAAAGTATCTGGCAGATCTCACCGACCAACATCCGATTGTGTCGATTGAAGACGGGATGGATGAGAGTGACTGGGATGGTTGGGCGGAACTGACTCGGCTGCTGGGCAAGAAGATTCAGCTGGTTGGCGATGATTTGTTTGTGACCAACACCAAGATTCTCAAGCGTGGCATCGATGCCGGGATAGCCAACTCGATATTGATCAAGCTGAACCAGATCGGTACGTTAAGTGAGACGCTTGCGGCCATTCACATGGCCAAGGCAGCGGGTTACACCGCCGTGGTTTCGCATCGCAGTGGTGAAACCGAAGATGTCACGATTGCTGATCTGGCGGTAGCAACCGGCGCAGGTCAGATCAAAACGGGATCGTTGTGTCGCAGCGACCGGGTCGCCAAGTACAACCAGTTGCTGCGAATTGAAGAGGCGCTCGGCACCGATGCGGTTTATCGTGGACGTGCGGAATTTGCTCGCTGAGCGCCGATTCAGACATCGTCCGGTGGTTGTCTGGCCACAGCTGTTTCAGCGCGAGAGTCGCAGCAAGTCGTTTGCAACGCGTAGTTTGCAATCCACAAACTGCGAGAAGGGAGCCCAACAAGGATTTTTGTGATGCGAGTGATCTTCGCCCTCGGCGTGCTCATGATACTGAGCTTGCAATACAAGGCCTGGTTCAGCGACGTCGGCTTTCGGGCAACTGCACAAATGCGTACCGAAGTCGAAGCCGAACGGGCCAAGGTGACGGTCCTCGCAGCTCGCAATCAGGTACTGGCGGCAGAAATCGCTGCACTCAAGTCGGGAACCGAAGTCATGGAAGCACGTGCTCGACTTGATCTTGGCATGATTCGCAAAGGCGAAGTTTTTCTGCTGGTGGCAGATAACGTCCGGTGAACCCAGTCGATGGTCGATGGCCGGTAGCTGCCACCCGTGATCGTGGTCGAGCGCTGCTGCGCGAAAGGGTTGAAGATTTCAGAGTCGTCGAAATTCTCGAACCCGGGGCTGAAGGTGATGCGGGGCATGTCTGGATGCGTGTGCGCAAAACGTCGCTGAGCACACCTGCCGCAGCCCGCCGAATTGCGGATGTGCTTCTGATCAACCCTGCCGATATCGGCTATTCAGGTCTCAAGGATGAACGATCCATCAGTGAGCAATGGTTCAGCGTGCCGACTCCAGCGTTTTCTGCGGCAGCCCTTCAATCCATTGAGGGTGTGAGTTTGCTGGAGTATGCGATGCAGGCCCGCAAGCTGAGACGAGGAGTTCATCAGGGTAACCGGTTCGAAATCCTGTTGCGGGAAGTCGAGCGACCGCACGTGCCCTCTGATCCGTTCACCTTTCCCAACTACTTTGGTCAGCGGCGCTTCGGGTACGACAATATCGAGCAAGCCCGCGACTGGCTGCAAATTCGCAGGCGTCGACGGATCACCCCGTTCAAACGTGGCATTTACCTGTCAGTGCTCAGGTCCTTGTTATTCAATGAGGTACTTGGTCGACGCGTGGCATGCGGTAACTGGAGTGAACTTCTGGATGGTGATGTCGCCGATGCTGGT
>CAMDVY010000443.1 GCA_945878745.1 Klebsiella pneumoniae
GAGTCTGTAGATCGCACGACCGATGGGTCGGGGCTGCTGCGGGAGATGCCCCATGATCGAGTCCAGACGCTGGACGCTGCGTACCATTGGCCGATCGGTGGCGAGGCGGTGTACCGAGGCAAAGGAGTCAAGGTGCCTGTGCTTGCGAAAGTGTTCGAACGGTTTCCAGGTCGGCGTTTCAACATCGAAATCAAGCAGTCAGAACCGTCCATCACCGAACCATTGTGCACAATGATTCGCCAGTACGATGTGGCACAGCAGACGCTGGTGGCATCGTTCCACGGCGCGACGCTCAACGAGTTCCGGCGAGCGTGTCCAGAGGTGGCAACCAGCGGCACCCAAAGTGAAATCACAACCTTTTTATTGTTCGATCTGGTTGGGTTGTCGAATCTGCACCACCCACGAGCGCACGCGTTGCAAGTTCCGGTCGAACGATATGGGATTCAGTTGACCAGCAGCGAACGAGTTGCTGCGGCGCGTGCGCTGGATCTTCATGTGGATGCCTGGACCCTCAATGACGAGCGCTCAATTGGCCTTGCGCTTGAACGTGGGGTGACCGGCATCATCACCGACAACCCGGATGTCGCGCTGAAAGTTCGCGAGTCTGTCAGGCAGACTCCGTCGATCAGGAGCGACGATCAATGAGGTCCGGGCTTCGCCGCGGCAGAAAATCGTCGTTGACGCGGTCGAGGTTGCGTCTTTCCTCAGTGTTATGCCGGCGATCCTGTGGACCGTTGCGTCGTTCGACGTATACCGGCGAACTCTGGTTACGTGCACTGGTCTTTGACATGCTTTGGGCCATGCTTTTCGCCATGCTCTTGGCCATGTTAGTTTTACTCCTCCGCCTCCCCGGCGATACCCGAATGCTAACAAATAAACTTCGTCAACTCACTACCGGGTTGACCCGAGTTCGACCCAGAATCTTCACGAACTGAGGTTTCGCACCCGTGGCCACGCCGATTGATACGTTGCTCGAAAGCGCCCAGCAGATTGCTGATCGACTGCTCCTGATACTGCCTGCAGCAGGTGGTGTCGACTGGCACCTGCAACATGCAGCCATCTGGCGTGCAGATGGATTTGGTCACGCGTTTCACGCGGCAACACTTGATGCTCGACTGAACCTCGATGATCTGCGCAGCATCGAGCACCAGAAGCAGGCCATTGACCTGAACACACGGCAGTTTCTGGCAGGGTTACCCGCCAACAATGTGCTCTTGTGGGGGGCTCGGGGGACGGGAAAGTCCAGTCTGGTCCACGCGCTGATCCGCCGATATGCCGACCAGGGACTTCGCATGGTTGAAGTCAGTCGCACTGATCTTGCCGGGATCGCCGATCTCGGGGCGATTCTCGCCGAGTTGCCATACCGCTTTGTGGTGTTCTGCGATGATCTTTCTTTCGAAGAAGATGATGCGGGGTACAAGGCGCTGAAAAGTGCCTTGGAAGGTTCACTGTTCAAGAACGCGGACAACGTGCTGATCTACGCAACCTCCAACCGCCGTCATCTTCTGCCGGAGTACATGCGCGACAACTTGCAGGCCCGCATGGTCGAAGGTGAGCTGCATGAGAGCGAAGCGGTGGAAGAGCGGATTTCGCTCAGTGATCGTTTTGGATTGTGGCTGTCGTTTTATCCCTTCCGCCAGGATGCGTATCTGGATGTTGCGCACCACTGGACCAGGCGTCTCGCCGAACAGTACGGGTTGCCGCTGGATTCTGCGCGGGACCTTGATGACGCGTTTGATGTGCAAGCGGCGGCATGGGCGTTGGCCCGTGGTGTTCGCAGTGGTCGGACCGCGCAACACTTCGCGCGACATTGGGTTGGGAGCCGTTTGATGAAGGAATAGTTCTGTTCAGAACGGTGGTGGTTTGTGGGGGAAAATCGCGATCAGGAGATCGCTCCGACAGTCGCGGGTATCCAAAGGTTGTAGGTCTCCCGACCGCGAAAAGAGCCAGGGTCGCGAGCTCTGTAGGAATGAGCTCGCGACCCTGAACTCAACCCAAACCCGGTCTCCCGCGCAATCGGATATCAACCCGCCGAAAGTCCCGAATGCACACGCTTGCGAACTTCCTCGGCTGTCTTCGCAGGCAGTCGTGCGCAATGGGCCAGCGCTTGTGCTTTGAGCGCTTCCATCCGAGGGTGTTCACGTAACACCAGGGCTCGACGTGCTTCCTGCACCAGATATTCGACGTTGGCGATTTCGGTGGTCAGTCGCAGCGACGACTTCACCATGGCCGATTCTCTAAAGGTGATCAGATCAATGGCAGCTGCCTGCTTCATCAACTGATCGATGGTGCGCAGCGTGCTGGCTGAGTCCTGCGCCGAACCTGGTCGGGCAAACATCACCTCTGGTATCGCCTGATGGTTGCTTGCGCCCGGGAGAGAAAGGTTGCCTGTTGCATGAGGGTTGCGGAGTAACGTTCGAACGGACCGTTTTGCAGACGCGTTGCCGCTTGTCGAAGTGATCCGACGACTGCCGAGCGAACTGCCTGAGGCAACAGGTGCTCGGGAAGCGCCGATACACAGCGCCACAAGTCGCTCGTAATCTGAACCGCCGACAACTGGTGCTGCAGCGTGCGCTGACGCCACAGGCGATATCCGAACACCCCGGCCGATGCGAGCGCGCCGAGTGCCAGCAGCCAATACACGAAGACCATGTCTGATTCCCTGCAGATTCTCTTGAGCAAGGTTAGCAGCCGTGGGGAAACTGGCAGGGAAACGACGATTTGGCGACGAGATTCGATCGCACGCGCTGCAGGGCCAAAGTCGCACAGGATCTGCACATAAAGGCGGACAGACGCCGTTGACCCATCGGGTGAGGATGACATCGAACCACCTACTGGAGCAGATCATGCTGGCAGCCTTGTTTCTGATGCGCTATCGCGACGACGTGCTTGCCCTGGCGCAGCACGCGTCAACCAAACTACCCGGTAATCCCCGCATTGCACCGCTGGTAGAACGAATCCATGCCGATGAGCAGCTCGTGGATGTGATGCCGCCACGGCGCGACATGCTGCCCGGCGAAAATGCGTTCTGGTTCTGTGTCATGCAGCTTGAGGAGTTTGCTGAAATGACGTGGAAGGGTGCGGCCAAGGAACCTTACGTACAGTACCTGTTGCAGGATCTGCGCGACGCGGCAGAGGCACTGGCTCACAACCGGGAACTGCCACCAGGGCTGATGGTGCACTGGGATGACCCTGATGAAGATGATCCGGACATGGTCTGGGCGAACGATCAGATGATCTCGATTCACCCCATGCCTGTGCTGACTGAGTTGATGAAACAGGGCGGTCCGGATAGTCCGGTTGGTGATCTTGGTGATCGCAAGATCGTGCACTGAGGGACGGGTTCGGGGGAGACTAGCCTTGATTCGACAATAGTCGGCAGTATTTCAGGCACACCTCCCATCGCAATGTCGGGCAGCGCTCTCCGCTACAGCGGTGGTCTCTTTGTAGGAGATTCTATGTTCTCAATCAACCCCTGCTCTGTGAAATGGGGGGCATGTTGAGGGCGATGGTGCCTGAAGCATCGCGGGCATCAA
>CAMDVY010000444.1 GCA_945878745.1 Klebsiella pneumoniae
CAATGCCGCTGCTCTGCGCACTGACAAGACCGAGCACCAGGCCATTGGCCGCTTTCGCCACCACGACAAAGTCGGTCGCTGCACTGCCTTCCATGACAAAACGCTTGCTGCCGTTCAACACGTAGCCGTTGGATGACTTGTCAGCCCGCAAGCTGATCTGGTCCGGGGTATGTCGTGATGACTCATCGATCGCCAGGGTCAGCACTTTGGTGCCATCGGCAATGCCTGGCAGCCATGCTTTCTGCTGTGCTTCGGTCCCGCCCAACCGCAGTGCACTGGCACCGACCAGCCCGGAAGCGAGCAAGGGTGATGCAGTGAGGTGCTTGCCGAGCTCCTCAAGAATCAGCCCGAAGGTGAGGTAACCCAGATCCGAACCACCATGGGCTTCGGGAACGAGAATGCCGGACCAGCCCATCTCGGACATGGCGGCCCAAGTGGCGGGTTCGTAACCCAGTGAGCTGCCACTGTCGCGCAGTGTCCGGAATTTACTGACGGGTGCATTGGTCGTGATCCAGGACGTTGCCTGGCCTTTGAGAATCGACTGTTCTTCTGAAAGTACGGCCATGTTGTCGATCAACCTTTTTGCGTGGTCTCGGGCAAGCCGAGAATGTTCTTGGAAATGATGTTGTTCTGAACTTCGAAGGAGCCGCCATAGATCGACATGGCTTTGCCGAAGAGCCAGGTTTGGACTGCGCCAAGTTCGTCTTCGCTGAAGTCCTTGCCTTCCCAGGCGAGCCCGCCGCCACCCATGATTTCCAGGGTCAGTTCCGATCGGGTCTGAGCCACGCTGGTGGCGGAGTTTTTGAGTATGGAAGCCGCAGCAGTGACTTTCGGATTGCCCCGGGCTTCAGCGGTTATTCGGGCGAGCGTGAGTTGATGTACCTTGGAATCCATCAAATGCTGGGCCAGTCGAAGCCGCAGATCAGGGTCGTTCAGCTCACCACGATCATTCATACCCACATATTGTTTCGCCATCTCAGCCAGCGAGCTTCCACCGGAGCCTGAAGGCATGGGGGACGCGCCGGTCTGGCTGGCGCGTTCGTGTTGCAACAGCCGTTTGCCCACACTCCAGCCGTCGTTGAGTTTGCCCAGCAGATCCCGCTTGTCAGCACGGGCGTTGTCGAAAAAAGTCTCACAGAACGGCGAAGAACCCGAGATCAACTTGATTGGACGAGTTCGTACGCCGGGCTGGTCCATGGGCAACAGGACGAGGCTGATGCCATCCCGCTTCGGGACGTTCGTGTCGGTGCGCACCAGTGCGCCGCACCATTGCGAGATGTCTGCACCTGAGGTCCAGACCTTCTGGCCGTTGATCTCCCAATAATCACCCTTGTCGGCAGCCTTGGTCTGCAGTGCTGCCAGGTCCGATCCCGCACCGGGCTCGGAGTAACCGAGGCACCATCGAACTTCGCCTCGCGCGGTGGCGGGCAGATGTCGTTTCTTCTGGTCCTCGGTGCCGTATTCGAGAATGGTCGGGCCAACCATGGTGACACCCATGCCAGCCAGCATGGGAATCGGATTGAAGGCGCCAACTGCACTCATTTCTTCCTGCAGAATGCGGGCCTGGGTAGCTGTCAGACCACCACCGCCATATTCTTTGGGCCAGGAGGGCGTACCCCAGCCTTTTTCGCCCAGGGCCTGGCGCCAGGCGAGTGCGTCGCCGGCCATTGCCACTTCACCTTCGAAACTCATGTAGACCGACGCCTTGCCGACCAGGCTCTTCGGAAAGTTGGCGGCGAGCCAGGCTTTCGCCTCGGCCCGGAAGTCTGCGGATTCCGCGTGATTCGTACTCATGGATAGGTGGTTCCTGTCTTGAGATGCAGTTTGGAGGTGCGCATCCTACATGGCCGGCTGGCGGCAGAGAATCCGGGCTTTCGCCCTGGTCCGTGAACGGGCACATTAACCATTGGTCGGCAGCACAAAAACGGCGGGAGGTGGTGGTGGGTGTCCAACTAAAGGATGACGAGTTCGACGAATTTCTGCGCCAGGGGCATACCTTGATTCTGGGCACGATTCGCCGGTCCGGAGAACCTTTCCTCACGCCGTTGTGGTACGTCTGGGATAACAGTGCGATCTGGTTTCAGACACCCTCAAGAGCGGCCAAGGTGGCACATCTGCGTCGTGATCCCCGTGTGTGTTGTCTCGTTGAAGAAGGCGATCGATGGATTGACCTGCGCGCCGTGGTCATCAACGGCGATGCGGTGATCATCGACAAAGACGCCCCTGAAGCAGTCCGATTCGCTGAGCTGATGGATGAAAAGTACAAGGCGTACCGTTTCCAGATGACCACCGCGCCGGATGCGACGAAAAAGCACTATAGCGGCAGCAGTACCCTGATCAAGGTCGTACCTCGTTCCGGTGAAACCCGGTCCTGGTACAACCGCAAGATTCGTGGTCTGGAGAATCTGCCCTGAACCTGCTGAGCATCGAAGAACTTATCGAGCTCAGCCTCGAACCCAATGTTGCTGACGCAACTGACGCAACTGATGGAACCGTGGTACTGGCAGTTGATCTCGATGCCGGTCGAACCACGGGTGATCAGCAGCGCAGGCTCAGGCAGTGGATTGGTCGTCAGCCGCTGCCCATAATCGCCCTGAAGTCCATGCCCGGAACTTCCACGTTGAGTGATTGTGTCGACGTGCTGGTGAGCGATTCAGCGACGTTGCAACGTGTGCATGAGAAAGTAGTGGCTAATCCAGAAGCCAGCGCGGTGCTGGTCCAGGTCCTGCGTGCCCAGGCGACGTTGGATGTACCGAGTGCGCTGGCCGTCGAGAGCCTGGGTTACGCCACGCTGCAGGCGGGTCAGGAATTCCGGGCGTGGCTGACTGCTGTGCAGGGCCGATATCCAGCCAAGGCAGACAGCGATCAGGCGCCACTGCGGATTCAGCGTTCAGATTCGGAACTGCGCATCACACTCACCAGTACGCGCAATCGTAATGCGCTGTCACGTGCCATGCGGGATGCACTGTCGTCGGTCTTCAAGCTGGTACTCATGGATGAAGCGATACAGTCCGTGATCGTCGATGCGGAAGGTCCTTGTTTCAGTGCGGGGGGCGACCTGTCTGAATTTGGCTCGATGCACGACCAGGCCATGGCTCATGCCATTCGGATGCAGCGCATGCCCGCACAATACCTTGCGGCCTGTGCAGGCCGCTGCGAATTCAGGGTACACGGCGCAGCCATCGGTGCGGGCATTGAACTGTCCGCCTTTGCACGACGTCTGGTGGCCACGTCCGATACCTTGTTTCGATTGCCGGAAGTCGCCATGGGATTGATTCCCGGGGCCGGCGGCTGCGTCAGTATTCCGAGGCGAATCGGTCGCCAGAAAACGGCGTTGATGGCCATTCTGGGTGACGATGTGGATGCACAATCGGCGTTAGCCTGGGGTCTGATCGACGCGATCGTAGACTAGCCTTGATTCGACAATAATCGGCAGTATTTCAGGCACACCTCCCATCGCAATGTCGGGCAGCGCTCTCCGCTACAGCGGTGGTCTCTTTGTAGGAGCGGTCTCTGACCGCGATTGT
>CAMDVY010000445.1 GCA_945878745.1 Klebsiella pneumoniae
ATCATCAGGCCGTCGCATGCCGCCGGGGGGGCGGTGTGAATGCAGACCGGGTGGACGGCTGTCACGTCCGAACCCACGGCGTGCGGGATGAAGCGATGGGTTGGGTAACTCCACAGGTAGTCGTCGATCATCAGGCTTGCTTCGTCATCGGGGGTGCGAATGAAGATCCGATGACCGCTCTCAACGGCCTTGGCCGTCAGAGTGCAGGCGAATCTGAACCTCGCTTCCCGGTCGACGTCCTTCAGTACATAGAAGTCGACGCGTGTCATGCCATGCCGGCTTCGCTGACCAGGTAGCGAAACAGTGCAGGTACCGGACGTCCACTCGAACCCTTGCGTGGGCCGGAATGGAAGGCGGTGCCGGCGACGTCCAGATGCGCCCATTTCAGGCCTTCCGTAAAGCGCGCGAGAAAACACGCGGCAACGATGCTTCCACCTTCTC
Source organism: Klebsiella pneumoniae (assembly GCA_945878745.1). Taxonomy (GTDB): domain Bacteria; phylum Pseudomonadota; class Gammaproteobacteria; order Pseudomonadales; family Azotimanducaceae; genus SYFY01. The sequence continues at coordinate 442 of CAMDVY010000445.1, forward strand.
GGCCGCCGACGTTGGCCATGTCGGCGAAGTTGCTCTTGAGTTGCGACTGGTAGTCTTCCCACACCGGCAGACGCCAGGCTCGATCGCCGCTCCACTCGCCTGCCGCCAGCAACGCGTCTGCCAGCTTGTCATCGGTGCTGAAGAGGCCGCTGGCATGGGAACCCAATGCGATGATGCAGGCACCGGTCAGGGTCGCGACGTCGATGACGGCGCTCGGCTTGAAACGGCGTGCGTAGGTGATCGCATCGCATAACACCAGTCGACCTTCAGCATCAGTGTTCAGTATCTCGATAGTCTTGCCAGACATGCTGGTGACGATGTCCCCCGGTCTGCTGGCTTTGCCACTGGGCATGTTCTCCGCTGCGGCAATGATGGTGACAATGTTGATGGGCAGTTTTGCGTCGATGGCAGCCTTGGTGGCGCCCAGCACAGACGCGGCGCCACACATATCGAACTTCATTTCGTCCATGGCCGGACCCGGCTTGAGGCTGATGCCGCCGGTGTCAAAGGTGATGCCTTTGCCAATCAAGGCAATCGGTGGTGCACCACGCTTGCCACCTTTGTACTGAATGATGATCAGCTTGCCGGGTGAGTCGCTGCCTTGGGAGACCGAGAGGAAGGAGCCCATCCCCAGTTCAGCCATCTTTTTTTCATCGAGCGCCGAGACCGTAACCTTCTCGCCTTTGAATACCTTGCGCGTTTGTGCCAGCAGCCAGGTCGGGTTGCAGACATTGGGAGGTTCGTTGCCGAGATCGCGAGCCAGTGCCAGACCGCCGTTCAAGGCGTTGGCTTCGCTGACCGCGCGGTTACAGGCATCACGAGTGCGATCGTCGCAGGGAATCGCGACTTTCTTCAGATGTTGTACCGGGGCGGTACCCGACTTGTGACGATGAAAGGCATACGTTGCGAGGCTGAGCTGAGTCAATCCTGTGGTGATGGCCCAGCGGGTGTCACCGCCGTCGACCTTGACCTGATGCAGTGCCCACACGGCGGATTCAGATTTGCCTGCAGCCAATGCAGAGGCTGCTGCCTGGGTTGCCTTGCGATACTGGGTAGTGGATACAGCAACATCACATCCACCCGCGATGAGCAGTCGTTCGACGGGCGAACCCGCGGGCAATGCTACCAGCAGGACTTCGCCAGGCTGGTCCTTGAAGTCACGCAGCGCGGCTTGCAGGCTGTTGCGCGCCTCTGTGGTGGTGGCTGCTTGACGAGCGGTGGCGAGACTTGAAACCAGGCAGGGGGTAGACATCTGTGTCGCCACACCTGGAGAGACGAAATACTTCATAATGCCGCGCGCCGGATTGAATGGTGAGGGCGGCGAGTTTACAGGCTGGGTCAGATCAGCGAAACCAGACTTTCCCTGCGTTACCACCATGCCGTAGTCCTGTGCAGTTGCGTTTGCGTTTGCATTTGATTGTGACGTGCAGCGGGAAATCACCGCGTGGTTTACAGGAGTGGCTATTTGGGCGTTGCCGCCAGATATATCAACCGGGAACTGATGGCGGTCTTTCTGCTGACAGTCGTGGTGCTGTTGCTGGTTGGCATTGGCGGGCGGTTCATCGGCTACCTGCAGGACGCCGTGGCCGGCAAGTACGAGGCCGCGGCGCTGGTCACCATTCTGCAGTTGCGACTGCCGGAGTTTCTGCAGCTGATCCTGCCCTTTGCGCTGTACCTCGCGCTGTTGCTGACGCTGTCGCGCCTCTTTGCAGACAGTGAGATGGTAGTCCTGCAGACCGGTGGTCTCAGCACCCTTCGCCTGCTGACGTGGTTGGCACCTGCAGCCGTGGCCGTCTGCGCCGCTGTCGCCTGGCTTGCCATCGAAGTCACTCCAGTGTCGAACCAGAAGCTGGGTGTATTTTTCCTCGAACAGCGTGCGCGACAGGATTTTCGGAGCGTAAACGCTGGGGAATTCAGCTCCAATTCGCGCGAGACCCGGGTGGTCTACGCCGAAACGGTATCGGCAGATCGCCAGGAACTGCGATCGGTGTTTATCTGGGAACGTCTGGCGAATGGGCGAGAAGCTACCACCTGGGCCCAGACCGGTCGTCAGACCAGAGATCCTGCAACCGGTTCGGTGTTTTTGATGCTGGATGAAGGCCGTCGTTATGAAGGTGTTCCTGGTCAGGCCGACTACCGCGCAGTGCGATACGATTCACTCGGACAACGGCTGCTCGATCAATCGACTGGCAGCAATCGCGTTGGCGTCACCGGGATTCCCACCGATGAGCTGTCGGCAAATGGAGTTGAGATGGCAGAGTTTCACTGGCGCATTGCGATGCCGATTTTCACGCTCGCGGCAGTCATGATTGCGGTTGCCCTCGCCCGAGTGCGGCCTCGGGCCAGTCGCTTTTCCCGTATTCTCCCGGGCTTGTTGGTACTGCTCTGTTATTACCTGGCGATGATGGGGAATCGATATGCGCTGGAGGAAGAACTGTTGCCAACCTTGTTCGGCCTATGGACTGTGCACATCGTGATGCTGGGTTTTCTGGCCTGGCTTCTGCATCGTTCCAGCAAGCCACTGGCGTGAGGATCCTATGGTTCTGATTCGCACGCTGGACCTGCACATTCTCCGGCATGTACTGGCAGCAACCGGTTTGGTTGTGTTCGCCTTCATTCTGCTGCTGAGTGTGTTCGCTCTGATTGATGAAATGCGCGGCGAATTCACGTTTCTGCAGGCGGCGACGCTGGTCGCGCTGACCACGCCGCGTCGAATCTATGAACTGCTGCCGTTTGCCGCATTCCTCGGCACTTTGCTGGCTCTGGGGAATCTGGCCAGTCATGGGGAGCTGATGATCATGCGGGTGAGCGGGGTGTCGGTATCACGGCTGTTGGGCAGCTTGTTGTTGCCGGTACTGGTCATCGTGGGTGTGGGTGGTGTCATCGGCGAATACTATGGGCCGCAGCTTGAAGAGCAGGCTGAGACGTACAAGACCAAGACACGATACGCGAGCGACTCGGTGCGTATATCCGGTGGATCCTGGTATCGGGAAGGTCCGCTCTACATGAGTGTCGGAGCGGTAGTCCGCGAAGGCGATCTGCTCGATGTCCGGCAGTTCTGGCTCGATGATAACGGCG
>CAMDVY010000446.1 GCA_945878745.1 Klebsiella pneumoniae
TCCTGATCGCGATCTTTGATGAACCCAACAATCGCGGTCAGAGACCGCTCCTACTAGCCCGCATTAGTCATGAAGTGTCGTAGCGAGGGCACCGAGAGTAGTGAAAAGACTGGGTGGCGCGGACTGGAGCGCGCGCAGGCGTGCTTTACAGCACGTCGAGCACGCGAAGGGAGCACGCCCGGTGTTTTCGCTGCTTACGGCGTCCGCAGCAGATAGTTCATGAATAATGCGGGCTGGATCAGCCGTGCTCCATCGCCTCCTCGACCATGAAATCATAAAGCGATTGCGCAACCCGCAACGGATGCCGGCCTTCGATGGGCGCGAGAAAGTGGCGACCGTGCCAGACAAACATCACACGATCCCGCGTTCCGTCGGCAGGTGATTTCCCTGGTTTGCGCGGAGCACCAAGCGGCTTGCGTGGCGCCGCCGGTGCCCTGGCTTGCGCTGCAGCACCTGCATTGCCTCGAGTCTTGGCCAGTTCACTCCGTAACATTGCCAGGGATTCACTGGGTGTCCGTACCTTGGCAGCCAGCGCCGGTTGTTCGTCTGCCACGCTGGGTTTCGCTGGCTGAGGTCTCTTCGCGTCACTGACAATGGATGCGATCACGATGTCGACGACATCCTGGCGACGTCCTGCCAAATACGTAATGACAGGAGTCGCGACGCTTGCGACGGCAGGTTCGGCCTCAACTTTAACGCTGGGCTCGGCTATCCCCTCAAATCGATCTGCAGCGACAGCTGCTATCACGGGCGGACTTATCGTTACTGAGTCGTCGATCTGCGCCAACGCAGGTTCAGCGACAGGCACGTCTTCTGCTACCGATTCGTGAATCGACTCGAAAACCGGTTCGAGAGCCGGTTCGAGAGCCGGAGGGATGTTTTGCTCGACGTTCAGCGCCGGGACTTCCGGCACAGCTGACGCCACTTCCACGCCAATCAGGTCATGAATCCCGGCATTGACCACCATCGCGGCTTCGGCGGTTGTGGTCACAATCTCTGACTCGATTGAGAGTGCCTGGACTGCGGCTTCAAGTGCAGCTTCATCCAACGTATTCAGTACTGGTGACACGGTGTCAGGGTTGTCTGACGCCTGGGCATCATTCGCTGCAACGACACCGGTCAAGATCATCGCCGTGGGTTCGGGAGCGTGTGGCGTAACGATGGTGGCATTGCTTTCAGCTATCTGCTCGATCCACTCGGACTCGGTGTTTTCGAGCATTTCCACTGGCAGTTCGGACAGCACTGCCGCGTCCGCTTCAGTCGTCTCCATCGCAATTGATGCTTCGACCGACTGGGCAGCAACCTCGTTCTCTGTGACATTCTGCAGTGGCAGTGATGCCTGCAACTCGGCCAAACGCTGCGACAGGGATTCTCGGCCGCCGGCGATACCTTGCGTTCCCAGCACCGGGTCTGCGCGATGTGTACGACCCAGCTTTGGCTAGCCAACGACGGCAGTGGCCCTGGTCTGTGATCTCGCTCGCATGCCCACCGCATTTGGAGACTGCTTGTACGGAGAGCTCTGCCACAGCTCAATGACGTTGTAGGCGAGTCCGATAATCAGAAAGGCCACCAACCATAAACTGGGGATGGCTACCTGCATGACGACGGTAACGGCATAGCCGACAAAGAGCAGCACGTTCAGCGTTAGGAGCAACACGACTCGGTCGCGTTGGAGTTCGCTGACAATCGGCATGATGTATCCGGCTCCTGTAAAGAAACTGGATCGTATGTCCAATTAAAGCAATAGTCTTTACTTTATTTGTATGTTTTGTTGCTCATATTCGTGATTTAGACGATGAATAAATAGATTAGCGCATAGACCGAACGAATCTAGAGGGTTCGTCGGGAGGGCTTAGCCCTGAGCCATCTGCAGCAACTCGATCGCCGCCATGATCTGCCGAACCCAGAACCAGGCACCAGCGCTGAGCACCAGGCAAGATGCGACTACTGCAAACTTTTCCAGACCGCTCATTCGCATGTGTTCCCTCATGAAAATCCGATCCAGCGGCCCGAAGCGGCAACGGTAAACCAGATCATCAATGAACTGGCGGCCAGCAATCGGCAAGTCATCGCTCGAAGATCGTCGCCCATCTGCCGAAGCAGAGGCCTTTCAATCGTGTAGACAAAGAGCGCTCCGACCAGCAATGCCGTCATCTTGGTCCAGAACATCTCGTTGTAATACAGCTTCATCGCCACCGCGGAGCTCATGAAAATGCCTGAAACAACGGAGGTCATTAACGCGATATCGAACCATCGTCGCGTATAACGCAGCAGGTCCCGCAGTTCCACGTTTTGCAGGATCAGATTGAACAGTCGCAGATCCTGCACAAGCACCATGCCACCAAGCACCGTGAGCGCGAGCAGATGAAACATCTGCACAACGGCAAAAACGCCGCCATTGGATTTGGACAGATCAGCGAGCCAGGACGTATCGAGCCAGTTAAAGAAAGACAGGATATCCATCATCAATGCTGCTCAGTGTCCCGCCGCTTCCAACGCTGCCAACTCCTGAACGCAACCAGCCGCCCAGTACATCATTCCAGATAGCGGCTTGTGGCAATCAAACCAGTCGTAGGCGATCGCACGACCGGCAAACACCACACCACTCCAAAGCACTAATGAAAAACCAGCACCAGCACGCAACCGCAATGGCGGCAGACCTCGATCGCTCCAGGTACCTGCTGAATTTCGCAGTGCGCGATGAAACAACCAGGCATTGATTCCCGCGACAACGAGCAACACGACCTTGATTCGGAACCAGATACTTTGTGTCGTTCGAATCGGAATAGCGTAGTAGAGAATGAGCCCGGTGATGACCATGACGACAAAACCGATCAGCATCGGCTGATTCAAACGCCTCGCCAGCACCGTGGCCGGGAAACCACCGAAAGCCCAGCCGAGCATGCGCAGATCAATGATCACCAGCATGCCAAGAAACAGCGTCAACGTCAGAACGTGAACGGTCTCAACCCAGGCATAGGCGTAGATGGACTCATGCAGCCCAATGCTCCATTCCTGTGCTGCAAGAAACTGCGCAAGCGCCAGGAGCCACTCGTTCAGCATCGTTGCGGCTCACTTGTTTCAGGTGCCATGGTTGGCCACTCGCCGTTCATGTCAATCACAAGTTTGCCGGAAATGCGTCCTTCAAGCTGGGCCTGCAAAGACTCGCGGACGGTTGTCAACAAACGAACGTCAACAGGCGGGGGCGCCAACAAGCCTGCGTTGAGCCAGTCGAAGAGCTTGTGTGCAAGCCGTGGTGTCAACGCCGGATCGACGCGGGATGCACCACCCCAGTCAACTCCGACTATCGAGCATCGTTTGAGCAGAACGAGATTCAGGGCAATCGACGGCACACTGCCTGCAGCGAAACCGACTACCAGATAACGACCACCGGGTGACAGGCAACGCAGCGCCGGGTCCGCCACTGCTCCACCGACCGGATCGACCACTGCATCGAGGGACCGCCCGGTAAGGACTTTCTTCAGATCCTCTCGCCATTCGGCATTGCCATAA
>CAMDVY010000447.1 GCA_945878745.1 Klebsiella pneumoniae
AAACAGGTTCTCAACAATTCACGGATATCATTGTGGCCCTAGCGTTGTGATCTGACCAGCTTTTTTTATCGAAATCGCTTCGCAGATCTTGACCTTCAGCGCATTTCAAGAATGGCCGGCGGGATTTGCTTGCGATTGCCAGCGTCGGGGCGATCTCCTGATCGCGATTTTCGATGTTCCGATCAATCGCGGTCGGACACCGCTCCTACCAAGAGGCGGAAGCTCCAGCCTGTTCCTGATCGCGATCACTACCCACAAAAAAAAACTACCGACTCCTGGACCACCGCCGATGCGACGGCCCCAATCGCCCACGCTTCTCGCCAGCATGCTCGGGATAGACCGACGCGGTATAGAGGTCTCCGTGCGCATCCATCGCCATCTGATGAATATAGATCGCGATGCTCTCCACACGATCCACTTCCTTGCCTGTCTCTGCATCGAGGATCGCCAGATTGCTCATCTTGTCGCTGGCGTACACGTGATCGCCATACACGGCGATGCTGAGTGGCGCAATGTGTGTCCACTCATCGATGTAATTGCCCTCCGGATCGAGGCGCTGGATGCGGCTCTTGCAGCCTTGCACTGGCTTGTTCCGATGTTCGGCAATCTGGCCCGGCACGGTCATGTATGCGTGAAAATTGCCGCCGCACAAATCTGCAACCAGCAGTCTTCCCTGCGCGTCTTCCGCGAGCGCGTGCGGCGTGTTGAACTCGGCTGGTCCCCTGCCCCACGACCCTACGGACTTGATGTATTCACCGTTCGGCGAGAAAAACACCAGGCGCGAATTCCAGTAGCCGTCAGCAACCACGATGTTGCCGTTGCGTTGCTGTACCACCGCGGTTGGACCGTTGAAATGACCGGGACCATCACCCCATTTACCAAATTCACCCAACGTCAGCAGCAAGGTGCCATCCGGGTGAAACTTCTTGACGCAGTGACCATCTCGATCCGTCGTCCAGAACATGCCATCTTTTTCGATATAGATCGTATGGGCGCCGAGCGCAAACCCGCGTTCGTCGGAATGTCCCCACTTGCCCAGGTAGTCACCCTCGCGTGTGAACATCGCAACCGAACTCTTGCCCATCTTCTCCTTCATGGCCAGAGGATGGGCTGCCCAGTGCTCGAGGTCACGCGTGAACAGATAGATCACGCCGGCTTTGTCCACGGCCACACCGGAGCCCATCTCGAATTGCATGTCATCCGGATAGCGCGGCCAGTCCTCCACGCGGTGATAGCCGCTGCGAGGGTCCTTTGATTCAGTTGCATTTGTCACGTCGTGGGATTCACACATCACCAAGTCTCCAAAAAAAAAATCAGCTGCAGAAATTCATTCATGGACTACATCGCCAGGTACCAGCCCGCCAGCTACTAGCCCGCACTATTCATGAAGGAACGTAACGAGGGCACCGAGAGTAGTGAAAACGCAGGGTGGCGCGGACCGTAGCGCGCACAGGCGTGCTGTATAGCACGTCGAGCACGCGGAGGGCGCACGCCCTGTGGTTTCGCTGCTATCGGCGTCCGCAGTAGGTCATTCATGAATAGTGCGGGCTACACTGCGATCCGCGCCTGCGCGATGCCTTCCCGTTCCAGTTGTCTCGCAACCTGCAATAACAATCCTTCGCTGCCATGCGGCCCGACAAACTGCATGCCAATGGGCAGCCCAGCTTCCGACGTGGCCACGGGTACAGAAATCGCGGGATTGCCCGTATCGTTGAACAAGGCCGTGAAAGCAATCATGCGATAGAGAATGTCGAGGTAACGCTCGTTCTCCGCACCCATCATGTCCATCGCACCAAGTCTCGGCGGCAGCATCGCCATGGTCGGTGTCAGCAGCAGATCGCAATCGGCGAAGAAGCGGCCAACCTTGAGCCCCAGTTGTTGAATTGCATGCAACGCCATGGCGTAGTCTGCCCCGGTGATACCTCGTGCGGCCTGGTAGTTCTGCCAGGTAACACGCTCGACATCATCCTCCTGCAATGCTCGACCAAGCACTGCCGCTCTTCGATTGAGAACAGCTGCGACGTGGCAAATGGCCAGGACTCCGTGCGCTCCCTTGTGGATCGCCGCATCAACATTGAGCGGTGATTCCGTCACCTCGTGACCCAGTGATCGACAGCGATCTGCCAGCACCTGCATCGCATGCTCGATCTCCGGTAACACCGTCGCCCCGGTAAACGAGGTCGACGAGACCGCGATCACGAGCTTGCGCACGGGTCGCTCGATCTCGAGTTGATAGGAACGGGAAGCCGGTGGTGCAGCATATGGCGAGCCGGTTTCCGGCCCGTGGGTGAGATCCAGGATCAGCGCACTGTCACGAACGCTACGGGAGATCACATGCGCAGTGGACAAACCTCCCCAGCCTTCCAGCTCATCGGGTCCCAGCGGCGTTCGACCCCGGGTTGGCTTGAGCCCGAACAGGCCACAACAGCTGGCTGGAATACGGATGCTGCCACCGCCATCAGACGCATGGGCCACGGGCACAATACCGCCGGCGACTGCGGCGCCTGCGCCGCCGCTGGATCCTCCTGTACTGTGCTGTGAGTGATGAGGATTTCGGGCTGGTCCGTGCAGTCTTGGTTCAGTGGTGGTGGCCAGACCCAGCTCCGGCGTATTGGTCTTGCCGCAAATGACGAGACCGGCCGCCAGATAACGCTGTGTCAGCGTCGAGTCATGGTCTGCCGTGTTTCCTGCAAAAGCCCGTGACCCGCTGCTGGTCACCGTGCCCGTGTGGTGCTGGCCCAGGTCCTTCAACATGAAAGGAACACCGGCCAACGGGCCACTTCCAAGCCCCCCGGCGATCTGGGTCCTGGCACGGTCGAACAGATCGAGCACCACGGCATTGAGTTCCTTGCGCGCAACCATGCGGGCCTGGGCTGCCGCCAGAACCTCGCTCGCCGTCACTTGCCCGGCGCGAATCAGATCGGCCAGACCGACCGCGTCATGACGAACATATTCATCCGCTCGCATTGCCTCAGCTCCCCGGTTTCCTGCTGATCCAGAGTTTAACCATGAACCACTGTCAGCGGCGCATCGCATTCAACAGCAAAACGCTGAATAATCCCCGTCATCGAACACAGGGGAGGCTGCTGGCATGGGGCATCTGGACGGCAAGAGAATTGTGATCACCGGATCGACACGCGGGCTCGGTCGCGCTTTCGCGGAACAGACGGCTGCCGCGGGTGCGAGTGTTGTCATCAATGGCACCAACCAGGTTTTGCTGGATGAAGTTGCCAAGGGAATCAAGGCTCGTGGTGGCAATGTCGCATCCGTGGCAGGCTCCATCGCGGAAGAAGCAACTGCCGAGGCACTGGTGAAAACCTGCGTCGATCAATTTGGTGGTATCGACCTGCTGGTGCACAACGCCGGAATCGTCCGGGATAAAACCCTCTTGAAGATGACCGCCGAAGATTTCGATGATGTCATCGCCGTTCACCTGCGTGGTGCTTTTTTCTGCCTCAAACATGCTGGGCTGGTGATGAAGGAATCCGGCGGTGGTCACGTTGTGCT
>CAMDVY010000448.1 GCA_945878745.1 Klebsiella pneumoniae
TTGGAGATCATCAGTGGGCGCTAAGTACAGATAATAACCACCGGCGTCTCCTGGCCGTTCGATGAACACGATGAAGTGCTTCCGATCAGCAGACCAGGTGTCGAGGTCAACATATGCTCCTGGAAGTTTCTTCTGCACCGCCGCCAGTATCTTCGCGAGCTCGGGATCAAAGAAGTGATGCGTCGGCAGCTCTGCAGTGATACGCGCCCCCACCACGGATCTCGTCCAGGGGTCAACCAGCGCCGCATCGACGTCATACCGAGGGTGCTCAGCCAGTACAGTCAGCGCGCCACTCTCCGGGTGCAGGGAATACAGCACGTCAGTCGCCCGATCTTTGGGATGATCGACGATCACGATCTCCCCGAGTGACGTCAGGCCAGTGACGCCAATCCCGCCGGTAGGCGAAATTCCCGAGCTGAGCAGTCGATCTTCACCCTTTTCCAGCATGAAGAGTCGCCATTGGTTCATTCGCTCATCAACGTCCAGACGAACACGAGGCTTTGCTTCGTCATCAAGCAGGAAAGTCCGAGTCAGGGCATTTCCCTTGGTTACCGTCCGCGTGCGCCCGGTATTCAGATCAACCCGATAGACGTTGACCACACCCTCCCGATACGGACTGGATCGAATGATCATGCGCCCGCTGTTCGGATCACCCGCTATCGGTGCCTGCAAATCACTGAAGATCAGTCCCCAGTCATATTTTTCAGTTCTTTTTACGAGGTAGGACTTGTCCGATTCGATATCGAGCAAGGCAGTGCGCCACAAGTCGATGTGCGACATGCCAGGCGTCATCACCCCGTCGGGCACCATGCGCATGGTCGGCAGCGTCGCGGACAGGAGATAAGTCGCGCGTCGATTATCTGCCCAGCCCACTTCCCGCATGACGGCTTTGTCCTGGTCACGTGCCATTGGACGATGTTTGACGCCTGCTACGGTCTTGCCGGTAGCCAGTTCAACGATCTGCAGGTACTGCTCACCAGTGTCATCATTCCGACCCAGGGCGAGGTGCTTTCCATCGGGAGAAATCGCCGCATCAAAAAATGCAGGCAGCCGTCCATAAGCTTGGGCCGGAAGTTGAGTGTTCGCGTGAGCGACCGATGAAAGTGCAGTGAAAACGATCACCCACAGCTTCAAGTGACTATCCATTCAACACTCCGTGTCTTTGTTTGGCGCTGCCAGCTAGCGTAATCGTCAGCGTCGATCAAAATCCAGCGTCACCGCATCTGAAACGGGATGCGACTGACAGGTCAGAATCAGTCCGGCTTCGATTTCATTGGTCTCAAGCCCATGGCTGATATCCATGTCGACGCGTCCATGGGTCAGCCGCGCCTTGCAGGTCGAACACACACCACCCTTGCACGAATAGGGCAGATCGAGCCCCTGCGCCAGACCGGCATCAAGAATGTTCTCGCCGTCCGCACGCACATCGAAGGTGGTGGACCGGCCATCGCGCACGATGGTGACCTGACTGGTTTTGCCTGCCTGCGTTCTGGCGCGAGCCTGATGCTTGGCGACCACCTGACGCGCATCATCAGCGGAAGCAGCAAAGAGTTCGTAGTGAATGCGCGCTTCAGGGATTCCAAACTGACGCAGCCCCCGAGAGACCTCCGAGATCATGGACTCAGGACCGCAAATGAAATACTCGTAAAACTTCTGCAGGTTGATCAGCCGTCGATTGAGTTCGGCGCCTTTGCGATTGTTCAAACGGCCGTTGAGGATGTCGCAGCCCTGATCTTCCCTGCTGAACAGGTTGACCCAGTGCAGTCGCACCATGTGCGCGTTTTTCAGGAACGACAGTCGCTCGCGAAACATCATGGTCGACAGACGCTGATTGCCATAGAGCAGCGTCACCTGACTATCTGGCTCGATCGCGAGTATGGAGCTGATGTTTGACATCACCGGGGTTATTCCGCTGCCACTGGCGATGAAGCAGTAGGAGGCAGCATGGGCTGGATGGACGGCCGCGCAAAAGTTGCCTTGCGGCGGCGCAACGTCGATGTTCATGCCAACCACCGCGTGGTCATTGAGCCAATTGGATACGGCGCCGCCCTGGACCCGTTTCACCGCAATCTGTAGCGATTCATCCTGCAGACCTGTACAGATCGAATAACACCTCGTCATTGCGACCCCGGCGACAACACAACACACGGTCAGATACTGACCAGGAAGCCGACGAAAGACTGTTTGCAGATCAGCCGGCATGGCGAAGGTGATGCAAGTCGCCCGATCGGTGTCAGGTTGAACAGCCGCTATTCGCAATGCGTGAAAGGTGGTCATGATGGTCAGAACACCTTGAATCGGTCGAAAACTTCCAGGCAGTCGACACAACGATACAGGGCCTTGCATGCCGTGGACCCGAACGCACTGATACTGCTGACCTCGATCGATCCGCACTGCGGACAACAAACGTCGGTGTCGGGCGGAGCGATCCCCGCGTGTTGCAACTTGTCACGAGCCGCACGATCAAGCCAGTCGGTGGTCCAGACGGGTTGCAGCTGCATTTCAACCACAACATCCTTGATCCCGGCAGCCTGTAACGTATGGATCACATCGTCGCGGATGGTCGCCATTGCGGGACAGCCCGCATAGGTCGGCGTCAACGTGACCACAACATCCTCGCCAACACGCTGCACATCCTGCAGAACACCGAGTTCCCAGATCGACAGTGCCGGCAATTCAGGGTCGAGAACCTGATCCAGCGCATCCCAGAGATCCTGATTGGGGGCAGAGAGGCGTCGTTGCCGGCGCGCCATCGCGGCTGCCTGCTCCAGACTCAACTTGCTGCCGTCCTGGTGGTTGGTGTTCACCACTGCTGACCGGGATAGGCTCTCTGCACGAACTGCAGTTCGCTCAACAGATGACCCAGGTGTTCGGTATGGAGCCCCTGTCGACCACCGTCCACTTGCCAATCCAGCGTCGGCAACACGATGCCGACACCCGCTAACGTCGTGTTGACCGCTGCGAGCCAGGGTTCTTGCAAAGGCCCGAGATCAACAGCAAAGCCGTCAGCTACCAGCTCTGCTTCCAGACCATCCTGTGCAAACAGCTCGGGCGTAAACCCCCACAGCTCATCGACGCCGGCTTGCAGCCGGTAATGACTTTCATCGGTGCCATCCCCCAACCGGACCATCCAGTCTGTACTGCGACGCAGGTGATATCGGCTCTCCTTGGCACACTTTGCGCCAATACCGGCCAGCCGAGGATCCTTCGTCCGGACAAGCCCATCCAGAAACGGAACCGCCAGACAATCCACCACGAACTGTCGCGCCATGGTGAACGCAAAATCACCGCGCGGCAGCTCGTGAATGAGATGGTTCGTGAAGGCCCGACAATCCCGCTGAAAGGCAAAACTGTCTTCGGTACAACCTTGCCCGGTTCGCTCTGCAGCGTAGCCGTAACACAGACGCGCACGGCCCAACAGATCCAGCGCCACATTGGCGAGTGCAAGCTCTTCTTCGAGCATTGGCGCGGAACCTGTCCATTCAGACAATCGATGTCCCG
>CAMDVY010000449.1 GCA_945878745.1 Klebsiella pneumoniae
TTTCAGAGCAGGGGCATGCCGAAATTCGACCACCTCCTCAATGAGGCAGACGCCAAGGCCATACAGGCTTACGTGGTGACGGCCGCCAACAACACCATCGCGTTCTGCGAAAGCGAATATCGCAAGAACTATCCGGAGTTGCTGGATACGGCCTGCACGCGCGCTAACACGCCAACGAAGCCATAAGGGAGCGGCCTGAGGGCCGCGTGCGACGACAAGGGGCACCAGACCTTTACCGGTCTGGTGCTTTTTTAGTAAAGAGAGAGCGTGACGGCCACAGGCAGGTGATCGGACACATTGCAGTCCAGCACTTCATAGCTATCGATGCGAAAACCTGAGCTCACCAGAATGTGATCGAGTGAGATATTCGGTCGCCAGGCCGGATAGGTAGGCTGAATGTCCTCGGCCAATCGCAGACCTGAATAACCCAGTGCAGAGTCAGCCAGCAACGATGCCGCCGAACTGTTCATGTCCCCCATGACGATGACGTGTTCGGACCCTGCAATCAGCTTGGCAACATACTCGAGCTGGCGTTGTCGTGAACCCGCACCGAGCGACAAATGCAACAAGACAACCAACACTTCCTGGCCGGCGTATGGCAATCGCAGCACGATCGCTCCACGACCAGGGATGACACCCGGCAGCTTGTGATCTTCCATGTTGCTCGGCTCGATGCGTGTGAGCACGCCATTGCCATGCTGGGCGATTGGACCGAGATCGCGATTGAGTTGTGCGTACCAGTAGGGGAATTGTGCGCGATCCGCCACATATTCAACCTGGTTGATGTAGCCGCTGCGTAGCGACCCACCATCGATTTCCTGCAGCGCAACCACGTCGTAGTCGCTGACCAGGTCGGCAATACGCCGCAGGTTGGTTGCACGATTCATGTGAGGAAATACGTGTTTCCACCCGTTGGTCACGTAGTGACGATAACGAGTGGTTTGAATACCCACCTGGATGTTGAACGACAGGAGCCGAAGTGGGGCAGCGTCAATCAGCTGCTCTTTCGGAATTGACCTGACGTTGACCACGGGTGTGACTACTTCTGCGCGCTGTGCACGCCACGCCCAAGACCGCATAGTGACCTTCGAGTGAATTCGCGGCTTGAGTCTAGAAGGTCTGATGCGCCCGAACTGCGGACTACCTACCATTTGATGGTCAGCTGAGGGACATTCAGCAGGTCAGAAACGTCAATGCGTGACTGCCTTGGCGTTATCCCCTGTCAGTGAGCGCTCCTTCTCAATGAGAAAGTCGACAACCTTCAACATTCGGGTGTTGTCGCCGGCCAATTGACCGTCCACCCGGTACTTGCCGTTGACGATCAGCGTCGGAACGCCCGTAATCTTGTAGGCACGGCCTTTGGCTACCGCCTGATTGACAAGAGTACGCACGCTGAAGGAGTTGTACACCTCATTGAACTGTTCAGGCTTGATGCCAGCATGTTTCTCGACAACTTCAGCCATGACTGCAGGATCGCGCAGATCGCGGGACTCGACGTGTATCGCGTTGAACAAATGCTCATGCACCTTGTCGACGACGCTGAGCACTTCAGCGGTGAAATAGGCTTGTGCCATCAACTGCCAATCCGCGTTGAAGACCGCTGGAACACGTAGAAACTTCACTCCCGCCGGTGCAGTCGAACGCCATTTGATGAGATCCGGTTCGAAGGAATAGCAGTGAATGCATGCATAGGAGAACATCTCGACGACCTCGACGCTGGTCTGATCGCCGGTCTGCACCGGAACAGGCAGTACTTCGTAATGTTTGCCGGCTTCCCACTCCTGATCCAGCGCTTGACTTGCGCTGGCGGAAAACGAAAAAACCAGACCGACGAACGCAAGCGCAACAACTTTTGAAAAACGCATACCGTCCTCTCGACTTCAGTAGCTGACAACAGGCCCCTGTGGCGAGCTGGAAATCGTACAACCAGCTCTAACAGAGCAACTTTCGTTCAATGAAATGACGCCGTAGCTCAATGCACGCCGCGTAGATAATCGGCCAGGGCTTTGATTTCTGTGTCATTCAGATTGGCCGCGACGTCCCGCATCATGCCACCGTAGTCTTCGTCGGTTTTGCGGAGGCCTTCTCGATACGCAGTCAATTGAGCGATGGTGTATTGCGGAGATTGGCCAGACAGCAGCGGGAAGCCAGCTGGAGCATTACCAACCCCTGCAGGGGAGTGGCATGCTGCACACGCAGCGACGTTCTTTTGCAGGTTACCTCCTCGATACAAACGAGCGGCCATGGCGATGCTCGCGTCATCTCCTTCCGCCTGCGCAAGTTTGGACGGGAGGGAGGAAAAGTATGCCGCGAGGTCAGCAAGCTCCTGCTCAGACTTGCCATTGAGCTGACCGGCCATCAGCGGAATCTCTCGAGTTCCGGCCTGGATCATGCGCAGCTGTCGTAACAGATATTTTTCATTCTGCCCCGCCAGATTTGGGTACGTGCCATCAAGGCCCGTGGCGCCATCCTGGCCGTGACATGCACCACAAGGCGCTGCCTGTGTCTTTCCAGTTTCAGCATTGCCTGCCGCCTGAACCGGTCCCGTCGCAATCAAAGCGACAACCACTACCGCCAACCCTTTGGATATTCGTGTCGCAAACACCGTCTTGCTTCCTTTATTCATGACTTGAAGGTGAGTCACTTGCCTGTTTGTCACGCCGCAGCGTGTGCCCTCGTGCGCCGTACTGAATGATAGACTCTCGGCTGGCTCAAACGGCGCGCGGATTATAACTCAAGATGAATGAAAGCCACCGCCTGGAGACGATCCGCTTGAACGCCGAGTTTGTGCTGAGCGCTCCAGATCTCAGGCACTGTCCGCCCCCGGCGGGCCCGGAA
This sequence comes from Klebsiella pneumoniae, assembly GCA_945878745.1. Classification (GTDB taxonomy): domain Bacteria; phylum Pseudomonadota; class Gammaproteobacteria; order Pseudomonadales; family Azotimanducaceae; genus SYFY01. The sequence continues at coordinate 2,839 of CAMDVY010000449.1, forward strand.
ATAGCGGTCTCCGGTCGCTCCAACTCGGGCAAGTCGAGTGTCATCAATCGACTCACGGGCAATCGTCATACCGCCAAGGTCAGCAAAACACCTGGTCGAACCCAATTGCTGAACTTTTTTCAGCTGCCGAATGGCGACCGGCTGGTCGACTTGCCTGGGTACGGATACGCCAAAGCTGAAAAGGCTGCGCAGGCTGTGTGGCAGAGCTCTGTCAACGCCTATCTGGAGCAGCGCGAGGTGCTTTGCGGCGTCGTTGTCGTCATGGACATTCGCCATCCGCTGCAACCATTTGATATCGACTTGCTGAAATGGGGGGCGCGCGCGGGTATGCCGCTGCATTTGCTGCTCAACAAAGCCGACAAACTAGGCACTGGCGCCAGAGCGACGACGCTGCGCGCCGTACAGAAGGCTACCGAGAGCTACTCACCCGTTACCGTGCAATTGTTCTCGGCGCAAACCGGACTTGGTCTTCCAGAGCTGGTTGACCGGCTGTCGACGTTCTGGCGGAAGAACGCGTTAGAATCCGGTCTGGCAGCCGAATTGTCAGACCCTCCGCCACCCTGACACCAAGCCTGAAAACCAAATCATCCGCTTTACACAGAAGTTCACGCCACCATCATGATTTTACCCATCGCCGCGCTTGCTGAACTGGAACGAGACCA
>CAMDVY010000450.1 GCA_945878745.1 Klebsiella pneumoniae
CGCGACAGCTTCACCAATTCCTTGCGTGCTGTTTCATCCAGTTCGATCTTCGACGCAACTCGCACTTGTTCGCTCCAACATCTGGGTTGGTAACAAGTCTACACAATCACACCATATAGGTATATTCAAGAATGCATCAGTACACTAGCCGCATCATACGCGGCTTCACCGAGCGGACCGGCTTGATGGGCTTTGCGCCGTGAACTCAGGACAGAAGCGCGCGGCTAACAATTACTTGACTCTACCAAACGGAGAGCAACCTCATGGGTGGTTGGCGACGTGGCTGGGCGAGCGCGTACATACCGTAGTGGGCGGACACCGGGACGACTGTGAACGTCGTGGCTGCGTCAGTGGGCAGGAGGATGATCGGCACCAGTCAGCGTGACAAGGGGATGGACGTATAACCCTCGCACCCGGGTCCGCTTGTTAGCAGCCTTCCGGGTGCAGGGTGTTCCATACCAACTGGTCCGGCCGCATACGTTGCTCGTGATATGCACCCGCACTCGCGGCGAGTTGCTCTCTTAGCATGGGGTCGTCGAACAACCGCTGCACCTGATCGCAGCATTCATCTGCGGTTCTGAATGGCAGATAGTGTGTTCCGGCCTCAAACCCTGGTACGACGTACATCAAGGGTTCAGTGACGATCGCGCGTCCCAGCGCCACGTATTCTGCCAGTTTCCAGGGGTTAGACCCGTATAAACCGAGGGTGGAAACGCCGATGGCGCAGGTCGCCATTCGCCTAAGGTAGCTATGTCTGTCCGAAGGCGAATGATCGATCAAGTCAGGACACCTGACCTGAGCAAGTGGTGTGGATACGCATCCGGCAATGGCCCGCTTGCCGAACGCCTTACGGATCGCCCTGATGCAGGCGATGCGGGTTGCGTTGAGTACTTCGACATCCGGTGTTCCTGCCAGAGCGAGGAGATTCGGTTCCCAGAGCCGCGTGATAAAAATCACCTGCAATTGTCCGGGTCGGCTCAGTGCTTTCAGTCTTTCGGGGGTAAGGCGCCAGCTGTTGGCGATGCCAAGTTCCCTGATCGGCGTCAGTGCACGTCTCACTCCGCGCAGACCACACTGCAGGGCATACCACGCCGCCGCTCTATTGAGGCCATCAGCTTGAATTTCGAAGTTGAGTCCAAGCGGTCGGATCCGCTCCGGTCGGGGGCAGTCGGCAACCCATTGGGGATGAAAACTCCGTTTGTAGAGCCTATCTACACTTCTTACCCAGTCAGCATCTAGGTCCGGTCCATCGAGGATGTCATACGCGATTCGGCGTCCTCCTGTTTCGACCTCCACCCCAAGGCACCGATGGCCTAAACGAAGATCAATCCGTTTCTCGCGCGCAAGCATCTGTAACCCCGTCAGTATCTGAGCGTAGTGACCTGACAAGGTTCTGCCGTTGAGGCGACCACAATTGAGAACGACGCGCACACTGCTCCGAAAAACGAGACCGACGTTTTAGCTTACTGCAAGTCCTCCGTAAGCGCCACAGAATCCCCGTGTTGCCATCAGCCGCCGTATTTGATGCGGTCGGGTAACAGGGCTTCGAAGTCTTCAAGACAAGTGGCCTTGGGGATCTCGGTGAAGACGCGAGTGAGGTACTGATACGGATCGAGGCCATGCCCCTTGGCGGTCTCGATCAGCGAGTACAAGTTGGCCGAGGCGCGTACCCCTGCGACGGATTGGCTAAAGATCCAATTTTTGCGTCCGATTACAAACGGCCTCACGGCATTTTCTGCACGGTTGTTGTCGATGGGATATCGACCATCCTCAACATACCGGATCAAGCGCGGCCACTGATTCTTCAGGTACGTCATCGCCTTGCCGAGGGTTGAACCTGGCGTCGTCATCGGTAATGAACTCTCCAGCCACTCCTCAAGACGTATCAGCACCGGTCTGGATTGCTCGTCGCGAGCAGCACGGATCTTCTCTGGATCGGTTTCGTTTGCCAGCTTCCGTTCCAACCGATAGAGCTGACTGATGTATGCCAGCGCCTGGTCCGGCTTGCCGGTCTTGCCCTTGGGCTGCAGACGCTGCGCGTCAACGAACTTGCGTCGTGCGTGAGCCCAGCAACCGAGCCGAACCAACGCATCCTGGCGGCAGACCTCGTCATAACTGGCGTAGCCATCCGCCATCAGCGCGCCCTGATAGCCCGACAGTAAAGCCGATGGTGTCGCCTTGGTCCGATCCGGGGTGTAGTGGAAGATCACCACCGACTGACCCGTGCTGCCTGCGACCGCCACCCACATATAACTCTGTGACTGTGGCGTCTTGCCTGGCTCATCCAGAACCTGCACCGGTGTCTCGTCCATGTGTACGAGTGCGGACTGGCGAACATAGTCCCAGAGCAGGTTGATGAGCGGCTGGACCGCCTCTCCGCAGGCCATCATCCAGCGGGCCAGGGTCGTACGGTTCAGTTCGATGCCGAGGCGTACAAAGATCGTGCTCTGCCGATACAACGGCAGACCATCGGCATACTTGCTCACCGTCACCCAGGACAACAGGCTTGGCGTGGCGATGCTCTTCGGGATCAGTTGGGCGGGCTTGCTGGCCGTAACGATGTGTCCGTCACACTGCGGGCAGGTGTACTTGCGGCAGATGTGCCGCTCCACTTCCACGGTGGCCGGGATGAAGCGCAGTCGCTCGCTGATCTCTTCGCCCATCGGGGCGAGGGCGCAGCCATGGTCTGGGCAGACCTTCTCGTCATCAGACAGATCATGGATGACATCTACGCGTGGCAGGTCGGCCGATAGTCGTGGTCGGCGCTTCGCCTGCCGCTGATAAGCCTCTACGGTGATCGTGTTGTTTTCAGGTGGCTCTTCAGCGTCAGTTTCAACCGCCTCATCGAACAGCAGGCCTTGGCCGGGTGCTTGCTCGCTGGAAGCGCCGAACTGCTTGTGCCGCAGGGTGAGGATCAGTTCTTCGAGTTGGCGGATGCGCTGATCGCGAGCGGTGACTTGCTCGCTGATGTGGACGATCTTCGCATCGAAATCGGCGATCTGCACACGCAGTGCATCGTTCTCTTCCTGAAGTCTGATCGCTGTGCTGTCCACGGCGACAGTATACAACAAGCCGTCTCACGTGAATTGAAAAGACAGCGCAGAATGAGCTCGCATGCGTGAAATATCGAGCCCTCTCAACAACCAATGAAACTGTTCCTCGTTCAACGACAGCACGTCGCCATCCATGGTCTTCGGCCAGGCAAATCGCTGCTTCTCTAACCGCTTGTACCAGAGACAGAACCCGGTCTGGTCCCAATACACTACCTTGAGTTTATCGGCGCGGTGGTTGCTGAATACATACAGCGCGCCGGAGAACGGCGACTTGGCCATGGCGTGTTCGACCAGCGACACGAGGCCGTTGATCGACTTGCGAAAGTCGACCGGCGCTTTGTGCAGGTACACTTCGGGCACATCGTGAAAGAGCCTCATGCACGCAGTGCTCCCGCTACGGCCGCAATCCAGGCCGGGGAAACCGACTCGGTGCAGTGGATGCGCAC
>CAMDVY010000451.1 GCA_945878745.1 Klebsiella pneumoniae
CGCTGTGGCAATCGATCAGGGCGGCGTATCACGAATCGTCACGGGATGAGTGGGACGCAGAACTCGCCGAGACATTCTTCAACTCCATTCATCGGGCCATGACCAGTGATCAGGCCGTCGATGACACCCAGATGTTCGTGACTACTGCGCTGCCGATTGACCGCCCTCTCGGTCGCGAGGCTATCGTCCGCCGATTTACACCGGTGAACGGTGTATTTGACATGGTCAAAAACATTCTGCATGCCTTTGACTTTTCGCTGCCCTGGCGCCACCTCGAGCAGGATGTTTCCAACATCCTGCGTTCGCTCGCCGAAGAGCGCCCGGAAATCAGGTCATCGCGCACGTTGTCCGTCGAAATTCTGACGTCGACATTTTTTCGTAACAAGGGTGCCTACCTGATCGGCAAACTGGTCTATGAAGATCACGTGTGGCCAGTGGCGCTACCGGTGCTCAACGACAACGGCAAACTGTATGTCGATACGCTCATCTGCGATGAAGATGAGTTCTCGATCATGTTTTCCTTCACACGCGCCTACTTCATGGTGGCAACACCCAGGCCTCGCGCACTCATCAATTTCCTGCACGAACTGTTGCCAAACAAGAAGATCTCCGAGCTGTATGCTGCGATTGGCCTGTACAAACACGGCAAGACAGAATTTTATCGCGGTTTCCTTGAACACTTGGCCAATTCGCACGATCAGTTTGTCATCGCCCCCGGCATCAAGGGGATGGTGATGAGTGTGTTCCTGCTGCCGTCCTACCAGACCGTCTTCAAGATCATCATGGATCGCTTCCCGGCGCCGAAAAACACCACGGCCGCTGAAGTCCGGGTGAAGTACACCATGGTGAAATCACACGACCGTGTTGGCCGTATGGCAGACACCCAGGAATTTCAGAACATCTCGTTTCCGCGCGCACGTTTTTCCGAAGCGTTGCTTACCGAGTTACAAACCGTCGCAGCCAACTCCCTGGTACTGACCGATGACCTGGTCATCATCAGGCACCTGTACACGGAACGGCAGATGACGCCGCTCAACATCTATGTCGAACAAGCCAGCGAGACCGAATTGAAGGGTGCGCTCGATGAATACGGCAACGCCATCAAACAACTCGCCGGCGCAAATATTTTTCCTGGCGACATGCTGCTCAAGAACTTTGGTGTTACCCGCCATGGCCGCGTGGTGTTCTACGACTATGACGAAATCTGCTACCTCACCGAAGTGAATTTCCGGCGCATACCCGAACCGCGCAATGACGATGAAGCCATGTCATCGGACGCCTGGTACTCAACCGCGCCGAACGATGTATTTCCCGAAGAGTTTCGCCGTTTCCTGTTTGGCAAACCGAGGGTGAAAGCGCTGTTCACCCAGATGCATGGTGAACTCTTCACACCTGAATACTGGCAAGGGTTGCAGGATTCCATCAACGACGGACACGTCCTCGACGTCTTCCCCTACCGACGTAAAAAGCGATTTGTGCAAGCGGAGTCCGATTGACCCTTCTTTCAGTGCCTCTCGCAGCCTCGCGCCCCTCCGCCATCCTGTTTGATTTTGACGGCACGCTCGCACCCAATCTGGATCTTCCTGACCTGCGGCGCGAGGTGATTGAACTGACCCGAAACCACTGGGTGCCCGATGACGTATGGCAGGGGCGCTACATCGTCGAGATCATCGACGCCGCGTCTGAACATCTGCGACAACAGGATATTCAACAGGCAGATCTCTATTTCCAGCGTGGCCACCAGTTGATCACGGACATCGAATTGTCCGCCGCGCGGACAACCCGTGTCTTCGGATGGACTCGTGACGTGCTGGATCGGATGAGAGCACAAGGTATCCGCACAGCGATTGTCACTCGCAATTGCGAAGCCGCCGTGAGGGAAACTTTCCCTGACCTGGATGATTATGTCGACCTGCTGCTGGCTCGGGACAACGTGGTTCACCTCAAGCCCGACCCGCGACATTTTGCAGTGGCGATCGAACGCCTGGAGCGATCAGCTGACGTCACCTGCATCGTCAGCGACGGCGCGATGGATATGCGCACCGGGCGATTGCTCGGTCTGCAGTGCATTGGCGTCCTGACCGGTAGCAACACCAGCGATCAACTGGTCGAGGCAGGTGCTCATCACATCCTGCCCGATGCCAGCGCGCTTATCTTCTGAAACGGTCGAGGCAGGTCAAAACTCAAGGCGCTGAGGCAGGGTTCATGTAGTCACGGTAATACGTGAGCTTGCCGTTCCGCACCTTGTAGAGCCCACACCCATGGATTTCTCCGGCAGGTGTAACCGCAATCCACTGCGCCCACGCCACTTCACCCGCACCGGCGACTTCCAGAACACGGAAATGCGTTTTCCGATCGCCCATTTCACTCACCATCTTCGCCATGAAGCCGCGAATCGCCTCGATCCCTTCAAAGGTACCGAAAAACGGATCAACCAGCGTCGCATCGTCCGCGAACAGAGCAGGCAGTCGGGTGTAGTCACCGCCGTCCTGTACCCGCCAGAAGTTCTCGATCGTTTCCTGCGCATTCATCCAGACTCTCTCCTTTTTCTATTTCTCGCCTCTTTCTATTCCTCGCCTTTGACAAACCAGTTCACCGGCGCATTCGGGCTCGAGCGCGTTTCCACCGGATGCACGACCGGGTTATGCGCCCATCGCACCGCATTGGCGAGCACCATGCCGATATCCGCCCTGTGGTAGATCGGATACGTTTCATGGCCCGGACTGAAATAGAACACTCGCCCTTTCCCACGGTGGAAGCAGCAGCCGCTCCTGAACACCTCACCGCCGGAAAAATTGCTGATGAATACCAGGTCATCCGGTGCCGGAATGTCAAAGTACTCGCCGTACATCTCGTGCAGCGGCAACACCAGCGGTTGTGGAACACCCACGGCGATGGGGTGCGCAGGCGCAACCGTCCAGATCACCTCGCGGTCTTCGGCCTCACGCCAACGCAGATTGCAGGTCGTTCCCATCAACGCGCGGAAGATTTTCGACAGATGCCCGCTGTGCAGCACGATCAGACCCATGCCTTGCAACACTCGCGCCTGTACACGCGCAACCACATCATCTTCAACCAGGTGATGCGCCAGATGACCCCACCAGATCAACACGTCGGTACTGTTCAGAACACTTTCAGTAAGCCCGTGTTCAGGAGCCGACAACGTGGCTGTGCGCACGCTGAAATCCGGCTGGATTTTCAGCAGATCCGCAATCGCACCATGAATGCCCTGCGGGTAGATCCCGCGCACCGCTTCGTTGCGCTGCTCGTGCAGCCCTTCATTCCAGATCGTGACATTGGGCATCGTTGTCTTCATCAGTGATTTGATGGTCAGTCTAATGACTTCACGCGACTGGCTCTATGCACCATGAAGATAACCCTCATCAATTCGCCAACGCGGTTCTCGTCCAACACAACCCTCATCAAACGAACCCGCATGTGGAGAAAATGTGGTTTCTACCGAACATCGACGTTCGTTATCAACAATTTCCAAA
>CAMDVY010000452.1 GCA_945878745.1 Klebsiella pneumoniae
CCTGTTCCAGAAAAACGCCGATGTTCTGGAGACCTGGCATGGCCGTTATCTCGACCAATACGAAAAGCGTGGCAACGAATGGCGAATCATCGAGCGTGTGTGTGTCCATGAAGGCACGCACAGCGAGCCGATCAAGCCCATGGCCATCGACGCGCACAAGTTCCGTCAGGGTTCATTCGACCGGCCATCGCAGGGGCGACCTCCGGGACCTTGAGACCGACACCCGGAATGCATGGCCAACCGATCAAAACTCAGGCCGATGATCCCATGTCGATGACCAACTCCGAACCGTTCATGTAGCTCGATTCGTCTGAAGCCAGAAACAACACTCCGTTAGCGATGTCCTGGGCTCTGCCGGCTTTACCGCCCGGTGTGTTGGCAGCGGCAATTTCGTGCGGATCGACGGCGTTCCCTGCAAGACGCATCGCAGTCGGCGTCACGGTCTGCCAGATGTTTGTATCGATAACACCGGGATGCACTGAATTGACGCGGATGCTCCAGCCCGACCTTGCCGATTCGAGTGCAACGCCCTTGGTCAACAAACGCACACCACCCTTCGTCGCACAATATCCTGCCAGTGTCGGCGACCCCTGCAATCCAGCGACGGACGAGATGTTGATGATCGAACCACCACCCGACTCACGCATCAACGGTACGCCAGTACGAATTCCAAGAAACACGCCTTCCAGGTTCACCGCCTGCTGCTTGCGCCAGTCAGCCAGCGTCATATCGAGAATCGAGCCTGCCCAGGCAATGCCTGCATTGTTGACAAGAACGTGCAAGGTCCCCTCGTGCTCGCGTATGTCATCAACAATCTGCTGCCAGATCGTTTCGCTGGTCACATCCTGCGCCACCGATCGGGCGATCCCACCGGTGGCACGAATCCCCGCAACAACCCCACTCACACCCGCTTCGTTCATGTCCGTCGCTATCACCCGCGCGCCTTCACGAGCCAGTGTCTCCGCTGTTGCGCGGCCTATGCCCGATGCGGCACCGGTCACCAGTGCCACCTTACCGTTCAGTCGTCCCATTTATTTCCACCTTGTCGTTGATCTCTGCAGCCAACGTGCTGCCCGATTCAGCCGAGTATTGCCTGAGTTGCGCACTTACGTAGGAGCGATCTCCTGATCGCGATTTTCGATGAAGCCACCAATCGCGGTCAGAGACCGCTCCTACGATGAGACCACCGCCGTAGTGGACAGCGCTGCCCGACATTGCGTTCGGTGATGTATCTGAAACTCTACAGATTATTGTCGAATCAAGGCTAACGACGTCCTAACGCAAATCTATTTTTTGAAATGCGGCACGCGCACTACGCATGCCTTCCACCCCGCGTGGGAATCCCCCATACACCGTCAGTTGAACCATCACCTCTTCCACTTCCGTGCGCGTAACGCCGTGGTTCAACGCCCCTGGTACGTGGACCGCCAGTTCTTCAGCCCGGGCAAGTATGGCCAGAATCGCGACTGTCACCAGACTGCGATCTCGTCGGGATAGCTGGGTGCGAGACCACAACTCTCCAAAGCCCCAGTCAAAGGCCAGTTCGCCGACCCCACCCAGCGAATCGATGATATTGGCACGTGCTGTCGCTGGATCACTGGAAGTACGGCCGGCAAACAAGGTCGACAACACATCGGCTGCGTCGTGCCACCGCGCCGGATCATCCTTTGGCGCAGCTTCCCCGCGAGCAGGCTGGTGATCGACCTTGTCAACGGCACAGAACACCGCATCAACAATACGCGAAGCCTGCATGGCCATTGGGAATCCGGCATAACCCGCCACCTGCAGGATGATCTCCTCAACTTCGGCGCGAGACAGCCCGTGATGGAGCGCACCACGAACGTGACTGTGCAACTCCTCACCAGCACCGATGGTCGCCAGAAAGGCCACCACGATCATGCTGCGATCGCGCCGAGAGAGCTGGGGTCTCGACCACAGGTTGCCGAGCACGTGATCCACTGCGAATGAACCCAACGGTCCATTACGATTGACCATGGTGGTGGCTGCCTTCGCAGGATCATATCGACCACCACCCAGTGATCGCAGCAGATCAATACCGTTGGTCCGTCGTTCTGATTGTGTACTCATGGGCAGATCTCGCTGGTCGGTTAGTCAGACAAAATGGGCAGCTGCAAGGAAACGTTGAGCGCTCAGGAAACTGAAGTGGCTTCGGACGACAGTCGCGCTGAAAGTGCCTCCACACCACCGGGAACAACATACGCGTGTGGGGTATAGGTCGGCCACATGCTACGCACCCGTGGAACCATGCGCGACACCAGCCGCAATGCTTTGTCCTGGATCGACAATGCGCATTCAGGGCCATGACGTTTGATGTCCACCGGGGACATCAGGTTAGTGCAGTCGTCGATGAACTTGGCCATGTGATGCTGGGCAATCCAGCACATTCGTGCCCGGTAGAGCCATTCACCATGGAGATGTTCGTACAGATCAAACGCCACGTGTCGGTGTTCGATCTCTTCAAGCATGTGCCACTCGAACAGCGCACCAAGGGCCTTGTCGGTGCGGGGATGCCTGAACAGCCCGCGGCCAATGAGTGCCAATGCACCCTGCGTGGTATTGGCCTCAAAGCCTTCGATGAAGCCGATGCGGAAGCGGTCATCGCGGTCCTTCAGAAACGACTCAAAGTCCTGGCGCAAAACTTCATAGCACTCATCGAGACCGGGGTACTTCTGAGCAAACACCAGTGCGTTGAAACGTTCATGCTGCTGATAGTGCTGGGCCTCCTGGCGGCAGAAGCGATCAGCCGCTTCACGCAGCGCAGGATCCTTGATCTGGTCAAGTACACGACGGACCGATTTGACGATGAACGGTTCAAGCAAGGCCACGTACAAGCCAAGGCCAGTCATGCCGTATGAAAATCCAGCATTTCCGGCCATGTAGATCGGATGAAAATCGGCAACGGGCGGCACTTCAAAGGGCATGCGTCGAACGGGAATTGCAGGGTTGTTCATGTGCTTTCCTCAAAACCGAAGGCAGTGGCTATCGTACACCTGCCACCGGTACCGGTCTCAGCGCAGACGTCGAATCAGGCTCGACGTGTCATTCCGTCCGCCACCCATGCGCTGCACATCGCCGTAAAACTGGTCCACCAGTGCGGTCAGCGGCAACGAGATACCCAGACCGCGAGCCTTGTCGAGGGCAATGCCGAGATCCTTGCGCATCCAGTCCACTGCGAACCCGAAGTTGAACTCGTTGCGCGCCATGGTCGGTGCCCGATTATTCATCTGCCAGCTCTGTGCAGCACCTTGGGAAATGACGCCCACCACCTCGGTGACATCCAGACCTGCTTTCTCTGCAAAGGCGATGCCTTCGGCCAGCCCCTGCAGCACACCGGCGATACAGATCTGGTTGACCATCTTGGTGAGCTGGCCGTGGCCCGCCGGCCCCATATGCCGGACCGCCTTGGCGAACACGGTCATGGCGGCCTCGGCCCTGGCGAACACCGCCGGATCGCCGCCCACCATCACCGTCA
>CAMDVY010000453.1 GCA_945878745.1 Klebsiella pneumoniae
GGAGTTCCACCACGGTCAGAAAATCCAGCTCTTCCACATGCCCGGTTTCTTCGTGATAAACCCGCACCACGCCGGACTCCGCGCCGCACAGCACGAGGTAATGCTGGCCCTGTTGTTCGAACGATATGCCCTTGATGGACTCCACCTTCATGACGGTACTGCTCCGGGATGTTCTGGACAGGAGTCTGCGCGGATTCTCGGTCCGGCCAAACAGGCAGCCTGTCGGGGGGTTGTCAGGAAGCTGTAATAAGGACAGACCCGACTTGTCTTCGGACAATTGGACACAGTACATTTGGGTAAAACGCGTTATAAGGAAGGTCTGATTAATCAGGCCTTCCTTTGTGGTGCATGGATGCACCACCATTTTTCATGCGTGAAACGCAGGGCCCTTTTTTGGAAAGAGGGGCGAGGAACACGCAGTGTTCCGACCTCCGCACTTCGCTGAAGCGAAGTGCTTGGACTTGATCAATTCGCAGGAGCGAATTTATCAGAAATAACTGAAACCATGATCCGGCGCTGCGCCGGACTCGCCACGAGGTTCTCTACATGTCGAATGAAACCACGGCTGCATTGGCGTTTGATCCGGAAGCGCTGCGTCGCAAGTACCGGGAAGAACGCGACAAGCGACTACGCGCGGAAGGCAATCAGCAGTACATCGAGATCAAGGATCAGTTCGGTCACTACCTGGAAGATCCCTATGTAGCGCCTGTCGAACGTGCGCCCAAATCGGATGTGGTGGATGTGCTGGTCATCGGCGGAGGTTTTGCGGCCCTGTTGATGGGGGCTCGGCTGCGTGAAGCGGGCATCAATGACATCCGGATGGTCGAGAAGGGTGGGGACTTTGGTGGAACCTGGTACTGGAATCGTTATCCAGGCGCGGCTTGTGACACCGAAGCCTATATCTATCTGCCATTGCTGGAAGAAACCGGCTACATACCGACCGAGAAGTATGCCAGAGCGCCAGAAATCCTCGCCCACAGCCGTCGGATTGCCGAGCATTTTGATCTCTATCGGGACGCACTCTTCCAGACCCAGATCACCGAACTGCGCTGGGACGACGACAGTGCTCGCTGGCTGGTGAGAACTGATCGTGGTGATCATTTCCACGCGCGTTTTGTCTGCATGGCCAATGGACCGCTGAATCGGCCGAAGTTGCCGGGCGTACCGGGCATCGAGTCCTATCAGGGTCACTCATTCCATACCAGTCGATGGGACTATGCGTATACCGGAGGCAACAGCTACGGCAATCTCGAGGGGCTTCGTGACAAGCGGGTTGGCGTCATCGGTACCGGTGCAACGGCTGTTCAATGTGTACCGCATCTTGGCGCGACCGCCAGGGAGCTCTACGTATTTCAGCGCACGCCTTCATCCATCGACGTCCGCGCCAATCGTCCAACCGACCCGGAGTGGGCAAAGTCTTTGCAGCCAGGCTGGCAGCGTCATCGGATGGAGAACTTTTCGACGCTGACCGGCGGTGGTTTTGCAGAAGAGGATCTGGTCCAGGATGGCTGGACCGAAATCATCGGCAAGCTGCTGCGCGGTCGCGCCGCAGGAACGGGGCCGGCGGATGAGTCGATTGTCGAGTCTCTGGAGCGCGTCGACTTCGAGAAGATGGAACAGATCCGTGCGCGCGCCGAGGCACTGGTGAACGATCCGAACACCGCCGAAGCGTTGAAGCCCTACTACCGGCAGTTCTGCAAGCGGCCGTGTTTTCACGACGAATATCTGCAGAGCTTCAATCGTGCGAACGTGACGCTGGTCGATACCGATGGGCAGGGCATCGAGCGCATTACCGAGCGTGGCATCGTGGCGGGCGGAGTTGAATACCCGTTGGACTGCATCATCTATGCGAGCGGCTTCGAAGTGGGCACGCCGCTTGAACAGCGTGCTGGCTATGAGGTTTATGGCCGTGACGGTGTGGCGCTGAGCGCCAAGTGGCAGGGCGGTGTGTCTACGCTGTTCGGCATGCAATCCAATGGCTTCCCCAACTGTTTCATTGTGGGGCTGTCGCAGGTGGGTGTAAGCGCCAATATTCCGCATGTGCTCGATGTGCAGAGCCGCCACATCAGCTACATCCTCAAGCACGTGTTCGAGCATCAGGTTCGGCGCATCGACGTCACAGTAGATGCAGAGGCTGAGTGGGTTCAGAAAGTTATGGATGCGTCTGTCGCCAGTCTCGGCTTCCTGGAGTCGTGCACACCTGGCTACTACAACAACGAGGGCAAACCCGATGGTGACCTGAATCGGCGCAATGGCACTTACGCACCAGGCATCATGGCTTTTGCGAAGGTGTTGGATGAGTGGCAGGCGGACGGAACACTGTCAGGCATCGACTTCAGCTGAGGAAACGTTCATGAGTGACGCATACATGCTTGGTATTCCCGAGCAAGCCACGATCCCGTTGTCGCCGCAGCGTGTGCCGCAGGCGCAGGTGAAACCTTGGCCCGCCGGCACGGTTGTCGTTTCTGCCGACAGCCATCTGATTGAACAGGACTACTGGTACGACGGCTTTCCTGATGCGATCAAGGCGCAGGCGCCGCGTATGCATTTTCACGATGGGATGTTCGACCTGACCATCGGCGACAAGTCGATGACGCCGCCTGAAATTGCGCAGCATCTGTGTCGTTCGATGGAGTGCACGCCGGGCCTCAACGACATTCCGGCGCGGTTGAAGGACATCGACATTGAAGGTGTGGAGAAGGAACTCATCTTTCCCCAACGCCTGTTCGGTTTGTTCATGTTCGGCGAGATGCAGAATCGCGCTGAAGTGTTCAGCTTGTACAACGAGGCGATTGCGCGGCGCTGTGCGGAAGCGCCTGGCCGCTTGTATTCGGTGATGGTGCCGAACTACTGGGACATGTCGCAGGCAAAGGCATCTGTTGCGCGCTGTGTTGAGCTGGGTGCGCGCGGACTGATGGTGCCGTTGAAGCCGGGCAAAAACGTGGAAGGCCGCAGCATTCATTACAACGACTTCCGCATGGACCCGTTGTATGAAGCCATTGCAGATGCGGGGGTGCCGTTGATCTTCCACATCGGCGAAGCCATTCCGAGCGCGGCACCGGGCGCCGCAGGCATTGGTCTTGTCACCCAGATGCAGGGCTTTCGGCTGCAATGGTCGCAACTGGTGTTTGGTGGTGTGTTCGATCGCTTCCCGAAACTGCGCGCCGTGTTTGTGGAAGGCGGCCTGTCCTGGATACCGGGCATGCTGCACGATGCCGACCTTGCCGTGACGCATTTCCCGACCAGTATCAATCCGAAACTTATCCACGCGCCCAGCTGGTACTGGCGCAACCACTGCTACGCGACCTTCATGACCGATCCGGTGGGTTTGATGTTGCTCGACCACATTGGTGCGGAGACCTGCATGTGGTCGTCGGACTATCCGCATCAGGAAAGCACGTTCGGCTACACGCGCAGTTCGATTCAGGCGGTGTTCGATGCCACCACGCTCGAGAAGGCACAGATGATTGTGGGCAAGACTGCGTT
>CAMDVY010000454.1 GCA_945878745.1 Klebsiella pneumoniae
AGCGAGACCCCCATCTCGGCGACGCTCATCGGTGCGTACTGTTTCTGCTTCATCAGCTCCGTCACACGCTGACCGTGTTCGAGCTGTTTGCGGGTTGCTTCGTCCAGATCAGACGCAAACTGGGAGAACGCCGCCAGCTCACGATACTGAGCGAGGGCAAGCTTGATCCCGCCAGCGATTTTCTTGATGAAGGAAACCTGCGCATCACCACCGACTCGGGATACCGAAGTTCCCGGGCTCATGGCGGGGCGCTGTCCGGCGTTGAAGTTGCGCGCTTCGAGGAAAATCTGGCCGTCCGTAATCGAGATCACGTTGGTGGGAACGAACGCTGAAACGTCGCCCGCCTGGGTTTCGATGATTGGTAGTGCGGTGAGGGATCCGGTCTTGCCCTTCACTTCGCCATTGGTGAATCTCTCGACGTACTCCGCGTTAACACGAGCCGCTCGCTCGAGGAGCCGTGAGTGCAGATAGAACACATCGCCTGGATAAGCCTCTCGACCCGGTGGTCGACGCAGCAGCAGGGAAATCTGGCGATACGCCCAAGCCTGCTTGGTCAGGTCATCATAGATGATCAGGCAATCTTCACCGCGATCACGGAAGTACTCACCCATCGAACAACCGGAATACGGCGCGATGAACTGCATCGGCGCTGGATCAGAGGCGGATGCCGCCACAACAATGGTGTACTCCATCGCACCGTGCTCTTCGAGCGTTCGGACGATGTTGGCCACCGTCGACATCTTCTGGCCGATGGCGACATAAACACACTTAATGCCACTACTCTTCTGATTGATGATCGTGTCGATCGCAATCGCCGTCTTGCCGATCTGCCGGTCGCCGATGATCAGCTCTCGCTGACCTCGACCAACAGGCACCATCGCATCGATACACTTCAGGCCGGTCTGCACGGGCTGCTTCACGCTTTCGCGAGCAATCACCCCAGGCGCAACCTTCTCAATCGGCGCAGTCAGCGTGGCATTGATCGGGCCCTTGCCATCGATCGGGTTGCCCAGCGAGTCGACCACACGACCGAGCAGCTCTCGGCCGATCGGGACTTCGAGGATTCGACCGGTGCATCGAGCGGTGACACCCTCGGTCAGACTTTTATAGTCGCCCAGAACGACGACGCCGACGCTATCCCGCTCCAGGTTAAGCGCCATGCCGTAGATGCCGCCGGGAAACTCGATCATTTCACCGTATTGCGCATCAGCCAGCCCGTGAATGCGGACGATACCGTCGGATACGCTGACGATCGTTCCTTCATTCTGCGCTTCTGCGGCGAGATCAAGGCGCTCGATTCTGCCGCGGATGATGTCGCTGATTTCGGAGGGATTGAGTTGCTGCATTCTTTTGTCCTGATCTTTGTTCTATTCGCTAATGACTGGAACTTGTTGTACGGACCATTCAGGCTCGAAGGAGTGATTCCGCGAGCTTGTCGAGCTTGCCTCGCACGGAGCCATCAATAACCGTGTCACCGGCACGAATGATTGCCCCGCCAATCAGGGCTGCATCCACTCGGCTCGCGAGTATCACTTCCTTATCAAATTTGCGTTCAAGCGCTTGCTTCAGATTGCGCTCTTCGTTTTCGGAAACGGCATACGCGGAAATGACTTCTACTTCGAGTATCCGCTCTTCCTGGGCTTTCAGTATTTCGAACTGTTCGGATATGGCTGCGATCAGATCCAGGCGATCATTTTCGGCCAGCACCCGAAGGAACCGTCGGCCACGATCGTCCAGCTCATCAGAGCAGACCTCGACCAAACGTTGCGCTTTCAACACATTGGCGATTTCAGGGGACTCGAGCAATCGTCGAACCCGATCATCCGCGGCTGTCGCGGTCAGAACGCCCAGCATTCTTGACCATGCGGGCAGCTGACGCTCTTTCTTGGCCAGACTGAAGATTGCGTTGGCGTAGGGGCGACTGACGGTGGTGAGCTCTGCCATGCTGGGTCTCTGCTTACAGTTCGGCGGCGAGCTGGTTCAGCATCTGCGAATGCTTACCGGCATCAACCGTTTCGCCAAGCACCTTTTCGGCACCGCGGACTGCCAGGGTCGCGATCTGACCACGGAGCGTTTCTCGTGCGCGATTGATCTCCTGCTGGATTTCACCACGCGCGGCCTCTTTCAACCGCTCGCCTTCTTCACGCGCGTCGTTCTTGGCTGCCTCTACCAGCTGAACCGCACGCTGACGCGCTTGTTCAATGATAGCGGCCGCCTCTTCCTTGGCCCTGGCGAGTTCAGCCTCGGCTCCACTTCGGGCCTGTGCGAGACGCTTGTCGGCTTCTTCTGCGGCAGCAAGACCGTTGGCAATGGCTTCCTGTCGAGCCCGCATTGCCGCGATCAGCGGTGGCCAGAGGTATTTCACGCAGAGCGACACGAAGACCAGAAAGAGTACGCTCTGGATGATCAGTGTGGCAGTTAGATTCATGACTCGTTCTCTAGCTGTTGAACGGCTGGTCGGTAACCGGGAGTGTCAGACTGCGAAGACGACATACAGACCGATGCCCACCGAAATCATCGGGACGGCGTCGACCAGGCCCAGCACGATAAAGAGTTGTGTACGCAACATCGGCATGAGTTCAGGCTGACGCGCAACGCCTTCCAGATACTTGCCGCCAAGGACGCCTACGCCCACAGCTGCGCCGATTGCGCCAAGGCCCAGAAACAGGCCGCCGGCGACAAACTTCAGAACTTCAAACTCCATGATGACTCCCTTTTGTTAAGGACGATTACTAGTGCTCTTCCACCTGGTGGGCTTGAGCGAGATACACGATGGTCAACACCGCGAAGACGAAAGCCTGCAACGTGATCACGATGACGTGAAATCCGGCCCAGACCAATTGCATCAGCGCTCCACCAGCGACGGTCGCAGCTTCTGCCACCCCGAAGGCCTGAAAGGAAAACATGAGCGCGATCAGGATGAAGATCATCTCGCCGGCATACTTGTTTCCGAACAACCGCAAAGCCAGTGACAGCGGTTTCGCGATCAGCCCGACGAATTCAAGGATGAAGTTGATGGGAATAGCCCAAACGGACGGGAACGGATGCATGGTCAGCTCTTTAAGGAAGCCAAGCAGGCCTTTGCACTTGATGCTGTAGTAGAGAATCAGCACGAAAACAGAAAGCGCCATGGACATCGTGATGTTCGGATCCGTGGTCGCCACCACTTTCATGTGAGATATGCCCAGCGCCCCTGCAAGCGACGGAATCCAGTCGATAGGTACGAGATCCATGAGGTTCATCATGAACACCCATACAAAAATCGTCAGTGCCAACGGGGCTATCAGATCATTCTTGTGACTGAAGATACTTCGTGTCGTGTCATCGATAAAGTCGACGATCATCTCAACAAAATTCTGCAACCCGCCCGGTACGCCAGCCGTCGCTGATCTTGCGGCAGCACCAAATATCCAGAGGAAGGCGAGGCCCGTGACTAGCGCCCAGAACATGGAGTCCACATTGACAGCCCAGAAGCC
>CAMDVY010000455.1 GCA_945878745.1 Klebsiella pneumoniae
GAGGAGGGCGGCGTACGCCTACTCTCGATCACAAAATCATGGGATGGCCGTTGGGAGAGATTGCTGGGGAAAGTCTGGTAGGGCAGAGTTGGTCAGAGTTTTGTAAGAAGTGCCTCAGAGTTGGGAGATGTACCCCGCCAACAGGCAGATTCCCGTGGTCGCCGCGAGCTGGCTGCCAATGAGGATCGTCTGGGTCTCTGCTGATCGTGTTTTCAACGACGTGAACATGGTCGAGAGAATCAAAGGCCCGATGTACGCCATGGTACCGAGGGCGAGCACATACGAATTGTGTGGAAACTGCATCAAGGCGATCAGCCACACCACTGCCAGAAACAAACTTCCGTAGAGGTTTACCTGTGTGCTCAGGCGCGAGTCCTCGGGGCTCACCTGTCCGCGGTTTTCGCCACATCGCAGATTGAGTGTTCTTGCCAACATTGTGCTTGCTCCAGTTGTGGTCGAGGTTGCCAGACGAGAGGCAGTGGATTCTTCTGCCAGTCCGCTTGTGTTGATGAATTCAGGGTGCAGGTGTGCATCGAGCGCGCCTGCAATCAGATCGAACGCGAGTTGCGGTGTGAACGGTTGCGAGTCGATGAGCGCTGCGAGCTCGGTGCCGTAACGTCGTCGCCAGTTGGCCGGGTAAAGTCGGATGAGGACATTCATGCGGTGGCCAATCGCCCTTGGCCGACGCGAGCAACGGCCTCCAGAGCCGCCAGTCGCAATCGGAGTGCACGCTGGCCAAGTTCCGAGATGGCATAAGGGTTGCGACGATCCGGACTGTCGATGGCACTGATGAGGCCGCGTGCTTCCAGGCGCGCGATCGCGCCATACAGGGTGCCAGGTCCCAGCTGCGCATCGAAGGTCTTGGCGATGTCCTGGGTCATTGCGTAGCCGTGTTTCGGGCCGTCCGCGAGACTGATCAGAATGAGGACCGCGGGCTCGGAAAAGCGTCCGAAATCCGCGATATCGAGGTCACCTTCGTTTGGCATGGTTTCCGGTGCCATCCTGATTAGTTGCTACGTCGTGCGTATTAGTACGCTGTGCGTAGTAAACTGTCAAGAGTGCGTTTCGATGTGTGAGTTTCCTCGCACGAACCCGGGGTGTGTCCTCGTGGGAGTCCTCGTGGGAGTCCTCGTGGGAGTCCCTCATGGGAGCACCGGTATGTGTCCTTGCGAGCGGTCTCCTTGCGAGCGCCTAGGCTGCTAACATCCGGACAAACCAACGGCGGGGAAGGGCTCGTGAGCTGGAAGGACGAAGTAGACGAACTGGCGCGGCGGCAAGGTTTTGCGCAACAGATGGGTGGTCCGGAGGGAGTCGCCCGGCAGCGTGCCCGGGGCAAGCTCACGGTACGGGAGCGCATCGATGCACTCGCCGATCCCGGGAGCTTCCGGGAATTCATGGGTCTGACCGGCGACGCGCACTACGAAGGCACGCAGCTCACCGGGTTCACACCCAAGCCTTCCGTGGAAGGCACCTGCCTGGTTGAAGGCCGCAAGCTGGTCGTCACCGCCGGTGACTTCACCGTTCGTGGGGGATCGGCTGGCAGCCGCGGTGGGCTCGGTCAGGAGTTTGCCTCAAATGTCCGTGCACGCGAGTGGCGCATCCCTTACGTTCGCCTGCTCGATGCGGCTGGCGGCAGTGTTCGCTCGTTTGAGGAACTCGGCCGAACCTATCTGCCCGATGGGAATGTGTGGACGGCCATCGATGTAGAGCTGCTGAGTCAGGTGCCGGTGGTCTCGGCGGTGATGGGGTCCGTCGCCGGATTGCCGGCGATCAACGCGTGTCTGTCCCACTTCAACTTGATGGTGAAGGACAAGAGTCAGTTGTTTCCCGGCGGTCCACCGGTGGTGAAAGCAGCGCTGGGGTATGACATCACCAAGGAAGATCTGGGTGGTGATCACATTCACGTGAGGCAGAGCGGGAGTGTCGAGAACCTTGCTGACGACGAAGCACATGCATTTCAGCTGATCCGTCAGTTCTTGTCCTATCTGCCGAGCAACGTCTGGGAAATGCCGCCGCGTGGAGATACCAGCGACGATCCGAATCGTCGTGAAGAAAAGCTACTGTCGCTGATTCCGCGTAATCCTCGACAGATTTACGATCCGAAGGCGATGCTGCAGTTGATCGTCGACCAGGATTCGTTTTTCGAGATCGCCCCTTTGTACGGCCGTTCAAGAGTCACCGGCCTTGCACGTCTGAATGGCTACCCGGTTGGTGTGATGGCGAACAACCCGAAACACCTCGGTGGTGCCACCGACGTGGCCGCCGGCAACAAGGTGATGCGGCTGATTCAGCTCTGCGACACGTTTCATCTGCCGCTGATCTCGTTTGCCGATGAGCCGGGTTTCATGGTCGGCCTTGAGTCCGAAAAGATCGGCATTGAACGTGCTGGCGCTCGGCTGGTCGCGATGACGACCCAGAGCTGGATGCCGTGGCTGACCGTGGTGGTTGGTCGCCTGTACGGCGTCGCCGGCCAGTGTCATCACCGGCCAAGTGGCATGTTCCGCCGCTATGCATGGCCATCAGCCAACTGGGGATCGATGCATATCGCGGGCGGTGCGAGTGCAGCCTATCGGCGGGAAATCGAGACAGCAGCAGATCCTGAGAAAATGCGCGAAACGATAGAAGCACGTTTGCGCGCCGTTGCGTCGCCGTTTCGTACTGCGGAAGCCACCGGGCAGGACATCATTGATCCTCGCGATACACGCGCGTTGCTTTGTGAATTTGTTGGCGATGCACAGCGCGTCCTGCAATCCCAGCTCGGTCCGCCGCGGATTCCCTATTTGCCGTGACCGTCGATGCGTGGCACCCAGGGCAATCGTGACTCGGTGTAGACGTCAAGGGTTGGCGCGAAGACTTCCGGTGAGTCCAGGCTACCGACGGTGACGTCGATCACTTCCGGATGGCTTGCATTCACGCACGCCACTTGCGTTCCACAGGTGGGACATAAATAACGTGTTCCGTCAGGTGAAGATGCAAACTTCGCCGGCAATTCACTGGTGTATCTGAAGTGTTCAACCGGTACGACCAACCAGGTCACGAACGGCGCGGCGTGCACTCGCCGACACATCGTGCAATGGCAGTTCGCGCAGAGGTAGGAACCTGCGTCGATCGAGTAACGCACTCGCGTGCAGAAACAACCGCCTTCTATCATCGCCAAGTCTCCATTATGTGCATGCTTGTTTGCCGAGGATACGGCGAACGGGCTTCGACGCAATACGCTTCAGGCGACCCTCACTTCATCGAGAGGATGTATGTCCACTGCGCTGCGCTCACCGGCAGGATCGACAGTCGATTGCCTCGACGTAACAACGCGAAATCATCGAGCTCAGCGGCGTGCTCTTTTAATGTCTGCAGCAGGATGACGCGTTTGAACTTGCGTTCGAACTTGACATCCACCATCACCCAGCGGGGTTCGGCGGGATCGCTCTTGCTATCGAAATAAGGACTCTGCGGGTCAAAAGCCGAACTGTCCGG
>CAMDVY010000456.1 GCA_945878745.1 Klebsiella pneumoniae
GGGCGGTATGCAGATCAGTCGCGACGATGGACTCTTCGAGCCGTTTGTCACCACGAAGGCTGATCGTCAGGGGCTGGGATTGTCATCGATACTTGCTGCTGCCAGCGCTCACCGCGGTGGTATCGATGTACGCAATGTGGATGGTGGTGCAAACGTTGTTGTCTATCTGCCCCGGCAACTTGGTGAGGCGCAAGACAGCTCGCCGAGGATCACGGTTGAACCCATCGAACGGGAGACCATTCTTCTGGTTGATGATGACGAGTCGGTTCTGCAGGTGCATACCGCCATGCTGAGTTCGCTCGGCCAGCGGGTCTTTGCAACGACTTCGCCGGAAGAAGCGTTGCAACGGGCGATTCTGCACCGCTTCAAGGCGGCCATCATTGATGTCTACATGCCCATCATGTCAGGCCAGGACCTTGCACAGCGTCTTCGTCTGCGTGACCCAAGGCTGCCGGTGATGTTCATCAGTGGTTATGTCCACGAGCCGTTGCGGATTGACTCGGACGATCGAGTCACAGCGTTTTTGCCTAAACCCTTTGGCATGGAAGCGCTGTTCGTTACGCTTGAGCGGATCTGAAAGCCTGCGCAACCGGAGCGAACGGGGCGCGTCATTGCGATGCCAGGGGTTCAGCTGGATCGGTGAAGTGCCGCAAGGTCCATGGCGCGAGCCAGCCGAAAATCCCGCTCGGTGAGGCCGGCGGCGTCGTGAGTGGTGAGTTCCACGTCGACGCGGTTGTAGACGTTACGCCATTCCGGGTGATGATCCAGGCGCTCGGCAGCCAGCGCAGACTCCGTCATGAACCCGAAGGCTTCAACAAAATTCCTGAATCGGAATTGCTTGGTCAGGCGGTCTGATTTCAATTCCCATGGCTTTGGACTGCCTTCATTCAATCTGGTCAGTTCCAGGTCGATGGTCTTGGGGTCGAGTGCAGCGGCCATGAGTTCATCCCGTCGAAGTTCGCACCATTCTCGTCTCGCCAGCAGATGGGTCAAGCCATAACATAGCCGCCCAATTTACTGTGCAAGGCGGATGTGCTGTGCCCGGACTACTTTCCAGCGTCGATCCCGACGGATTGCTCGAATACTCGGTGGTGTTTACCGACCGATCACTCAATCACATGTCGCAGCGCTTTCAGGGTGTGATGCGGGACATTTCTTCGACCTTGAAGGAAATCCATGGCGCCAGCCGGATCGCTGTCGTACCGGGAGGCGGCACCTATGCCATGGAAGCTGTCGCGCGGCAGTTCGCCACCGATCAGAACGTGCTGGTGGTTCGCAATGGGTTCTTCAGCTACCGGTGGTCGCAGATTCTCGACACCGGTCGCATAGCCCGTTCGTCCACCGTGATGATGGCGAGCCCTGTAGATACCCATAAGTTCGCGGCGTTTGCACCAGCACCACTGGCCGATGTTCAACAAGCCATCCGACGTGAGCGTGCCGCGATCGTGTTCGCTCCGCACGTAGAGACTGCGTCGGGAATACTGTTGCCTGACGACTATCTTCGTGGGCTGGCTGAAGCCGTCCACGACGTGGGAGGCATGCTGGTACTCGACTGCATTGCCTCAGGCGCATTGTGGGCAGACATGAATGCACTGGGTGTCGATATCCTGATCAGCGCGCCCCAGAAGGGCTGGAGCGGGTCGCCCTGTGCGGGACTGGTCATGATGAATGAACGTGCCAATGACCGGCTCGTGAATACCCAGAGCACCAGCTTCGCCATAGACCTGCGCAAATGGGCAGACATCATGACGGCGTATGAAAAAGGCGGTCACGCCTACCACGCGACCATGCCAACCGATGGGCTGCGCGCCTTCCATGCCGCCATGCAGGACACCCGGGTGTTTGGCTTCGAAAAAGCGCGGCAGAAGCAGATTGAACTCGGCACCAAAGTACGCAACCTGCTGACCCAGAACGGCTACTTCAGTACCGCAGCGCCTGGTTTTGAGGCGCCGGGTGTCGTGGTGAGTTATACCGATGATTCCGGTTTACCGGGCAAGTTTCTCGCGAACGGATTGCAGGTGGCTGCCGGTGTGCCGCTGCAGTGCAGTGAACCTGCGTGGTTCAGGACTTTTCGCATTGGTTTGTTCGGTCTCGACAAGCTGGCGGACGTGGATGCGGCGGTTGATCGATTGCAGCGTGCGCTACCTGGCTGACGTCGAGATCCCACGGTCAGGGCGAGGTTAACCAACCACCCGTAGGAGCGATCTCCTGATCGCGATCCGGATTTTTCATTGATTTCGAATCGCGATCAGGAGATCGCTACTACAGCATTGCGAGGATATGCGGGATCACGCGATGCACCTGCACAGCAATATAGATCGCACCAATGGGATCTCCGAACGTGCCGAGGGTAGGGGGGCCAACAAGACGAAGGTGATCGAGCGGCTGTCCACGATCGTCTATCGCTCGGCAGATCAAATCTGTTTCTACCCCAAGGCCACAAGGATTTACGTGCAAAAAACCCTGGGCTTGCAACGCCATGAGCATCGGGTTGGTGCGCAATCCACTCGCCGGATCCAGCCCCGCACAGTTGATGACACGGTCATAGTTCAAGGCGATCGCCGCGTCCGGTCGATCATGGGAAACCAGTCGCCCACCGGCCACGACCGTACCACGCAGAAAGCGAACACGACCGGACCGTTCTGCCGATCGGATCAACTGCTCGTTCGGTGGTGGTGACCGGTAGCGATGAACGTCATACCAGGGCTTGAGGTGACGAACGAAGCGTCGCTTTTCTTCGAGCGGTAACGTTGGCCAGAGTTGCCAGACGGCATCGCGCAGTTCATCGAATGCGGTGTGCCAGGATTCCCCTTGGGTCCTGCCGTTGGCCAGCCTGTGATGAAGCGCGATCAACCACTGACTCAGCGTGCTCTTCGAAGTTGTGTAAGTAGCGGTCCGCAGGAATTCAGGCGCCGGTGCGAGAACGCGATCGAGCAGCAGGCTCGCGGGCATTTCTTCCAGAGGTGTGGAGCGTAGTGCTTGCTCCAACGCAAAGGGAATGGTTGCCTGTGGCGCTGGCCGCAAGCCGTGCCGCGAAACAGCATCGATAGGACCTGAGTGACCGCGACGGATCAGCGTGCTGAGCACGTCGAGCGCGGTCAAGCCACTACCGATGATGAGCACGCGGGCGCTGCGTTCAACAGATTCCATCGCGCTGCTTGCGAACGGGTTTTCGATCAAGCCGGGCAGATCGTTCTTGTTTCCTGCCAGCCCAGCAGGTAATCGAAGTTCTGGATTGCCGGTGGCGAGGAGGAGCAGATTCGCGTCCAGCGTGCTGCCTCCTGCCAGCTGAATGTGCCAGGAGTCTTGGCGACGCTCCCCGTGAATCGCCTTGTCGTGGCAATGGGTGATGCTCGATCCGGTCGCAGGCCACGATGCATGTTGTTGAACCATGGCTGCCAGATACCGCCCAAACTGGTGGCGCTGGACGAAAGTTGTGCCATCCGGCTGG
>CAMDVY010000457.1 GCA_945878745.1 Klebsiella pneumoniae
AGTTTTGTACTCGGTCTCTCCGGGGATGCACTCGGCTACATTCTCAAGCCCGAGTATTTCGCTCCCGGGGCAACTTTTCCTTCAGCAGAGTATCTGACTGCGACATCAGTCGGACCGAACGCGGGCCCGTTATTGATGGAAAACATCAGTGCCCTGGTGAACGAATTGCACGGGGCGCCAAGGTAATGCGGTTGGTAAGTCCAGAGGCGATCCGATGCTGACCCGCGAGCAGATCGAGCGGACCGCCAGGCAGCTCGAGTCCGCGGAACACAATCGTCAGCAGGCTCGATCGGTTTCCTTCGTTTTCCCGGATATGAACGTTGACGATGCCTATGCCATCCAGAAAGCCTGGATCGCGCTGAAGGTCGGGTTGGGAAGGCGCGTTATTGGCCGTAAGGTCGGTCTGACCTCTCGTGCGATGCAACAGGCCATGCAGATCAATGAGCCAGACTTCGGTGTATTGCTCGATGACATGCTGTTCGCCGAAGGTGCCGAGATCGAAGTCGCGCGGTTTACCGATCTGAGGCTGGAGGTTGAACTGGCCTTTGTGTTGAAGTCGCCACTGCGAGGCCCAGGCGTGCGGGTCACCGACGTGCTGGCCGCGACTGCTTACGTGGTACCTGCCATTGAACTTATCGCCGCAAGAACATTTCGAATTGATCCCGACACGCGCAAACCCCGGGGTGTCATCGACACGATCGCGGACAACGCTGCCAGCGCCGGCCTGATGCTTGGTGGGCGCCCCGTGCCGGTTGATTCAGTCGATCTGCGCTGGGTCGGTGTCTTGTTGTCCCGGAATGGGGTGATCGAAGAAAGCGGTGTGGCCGGCGCGGTGATGAATCATCCAGCCAACGCGGTGGCCTGGCTTGCCAATCGGGTTGGCGATCTCGGTGAAACCCTGGCGGCAGGAGAGGTGATTCTGTCGGGTTCGTTCACCCGCCCGGTACTGGTAGCACCGGGCGAGATCTGGCACGTCGACTTCGGCTCACTGGGCTCGTTTTCGTGTCGGTTTGTTTAGACGCCGTCTTGAACCGTTGGTCTGAGATTATTTCTTCTCGGTAAAAAAGTCGGCTCTCGGGGTCATGGTTGCGTCATACACCGGCTCTTCGATATCAACCCTGAATTTAGCGACGCTGGCACCGGTGATACCGAAGGTGCCAAGGTGTGTGCGCATGTTCAGATACCAGTCACACTGGAAGTGGGCGGCGAGCGCGGCTTCGGACTCCCAACGCTCAAGTACGCGAATGCGACCTGGGATGCGCGGATCCGGACACCAGTCGTAGTCCAGGCAGCCGGGCTCGGTCAATGCGCCATCAATCAACGGCCTGGCAGCGGCCAGCGCAGGCGCGACGTTTTCCGGTGGCATATCGACCGTACCGGTAATGATGATTCGGGTGGCCATGAGGACTCCTTATTGTCGGTCTCGCCACCAAGCGGCGAGCTGTATGGGTGATCGTTGTTCCCACTCCGCGATATTGGACGGGGTATTCGCAGCGAGTGATGGATTTTGGGTGCGTGGCAATGGAGAGGCGCCCGTGACCGGATCGAGCCACTCCAGTTGCATGCTTTCTACGCATTCATCATAAGGCTGATTGCGGTGATAGTCCGCATCCTGATGGACAAAGAACGCAGCCTTGCTGGTGAAGCTCAGGAATGCATACCAGCTGCGAGGCGCCTGGCCTTTCCAGTATTCGTAGCGAATGACCTCGGTTTCGTTGGCCAGTGTCTGCTCAACCAGTTCGGTAATCATCGACTCGAAGCGAGCCTCCATGCCGGGCTTCACAAGCAGACGAACCATCAGTGTTGTCATCGGCTATAGATCCTTGGTCCGGGTCAGCAATGCATCCCAGTGCCCCTGTCGAAAAACGGTAATGGAGCCTCGATCGGGAAACCGGTAGTCGTAGGCGATGCAGTGCTGTGGTGAGATACAGAAACGCGCGACATTCAATGCATCGGGCTGGGCATCCAGCCATGGACGCGGCGCCAGTACCGGTAACCCATCAACGACGATAGGCCCTCGATCAGGGAAAGTGCACTCCACAAAACGATGATGGAAGCATCGATAGATGACGGATTGCGTGTCGTCGAGACGATAGAGGTATTCCACTTCTCCATCGTGATTGACTCGCACATCATCAGGCTCGCCAACATGGTCGAGGACATCGTCGGGCGATACCGAAAATGGCAGTCCGTTAACTGCCACACCCGGCACGATCCTCACCGGAAAATGACGATCGCCCAAACCGAAGCTGCCTGAAAAATGAGAGTCATGGGAACCGAAATCAATGAAAACGTCGCGCCATTCAAGTGATTAGGGCTGCTCCAGTGATGGCTGTCAAGCGACCCGGTTGATAAACTGGCGGGCTTTCGACACCACCGGTTACAGGCATGAAGATCGAGTTTTCCGCAGAAGACGAGCAGTTCCGCGCCGACGTCAAAGCGTTTCTCGCGGCCAATCTGACGCCAGAAATGCGCAGCGAAGCCCGCAAGACGACCACCGTATTTGCCGAAAAAGACCTGGCCATGAAGTGGCAGGCGATTCTGCTGGAAAAAGGTTGGGCGGTCCCGACCTGGCCGGTTGAACATGGTGGCCCGGGCTGGTCGATCACGAAGAAATACATCTTCAACGAAGAACTCGCCAAGGCCGGTGCACCCGGACTCATCCCGCTCGGATTACGTATGCTGGCACCCGTGTTGTTCAAGTACGGCACCGAAGAGCAGAAGGCGTACTACCTGCCGCGGATGTTGTCGGGGGAGCATTACTGGTGTCAGGGTTACTCGGAGCCGGGCTCGGGTTCGGATCTGTCGAGCCTGAAAACCACCGCGGTGAAGGATGGTGATGACTATGTCATCAATGGCACCAAGATCTGGACCACTCATGCGCAGTTTGCCGATCACATCTTCTGTCTGGTGAAGACAGACCCGTCAGTTCGACCGCAAAAAGGCATCAGTTTTGTTCTGGTGCCGATGAACACTCCCGGAGTCAAGGTCGAGCCCATCATCACGATGGCGGCCGATCACGAAGTGAATCAGGTGTTCTTCGATGACGTCAGGATTCCCCAGAGTAATCGTGTTGGTCCTGAAAACGAAGGCTGGACGCTGGCCAAGTACCTGCTCGAGTACGAGCGTGGTGGTGGTGCGGCGTCCGCAGGCATCAAAGTGGCGTTGGCCGATCTCAAGGCGATTGCCAGAAAAGAGCGGGATGACGGTACGGCGCTGATCGACGAGCCGCATTTCCGCGACGGGATCAGCGATCTGGAAATCCGTACCGAAGGGCTCGAGTTTCTTGAGCTCACTACGTTGTCCCGCTTGTCACGGGGTGAAAGCCCTGGTGCCGGGTCGTCACTGGCCAAGAACACCTCGGTGGAAATCAATCAGATGTTGACCACGCTCAAGATGGAAGCGATCCATTATTACGCGCTGCCACATGCGAATCTCATTTCC
>CAMDVY010000458.1 GCA_945878745.1 Klebsiella pneumoniae
GCCCTGCCACGAGGCGTAGCGCTCCTGATCCCGATCGCGATACGCCTGGCGGACACGCTGGTGACGTTGGCTCACCGGCTCATCAATTTTTGGCGCCAGACGACGTGGCTGAGGTGCGGTGAACGGTTGCCAGTCGGCGTTCAGATGAAGTCGCTCCAGCAGGTTCAGTGTGGGCTGCAACGCCAGCCACGACGGTGCGCTCAACGGGTCGAAAAAGATGCCGAGAGTCTGCATCAGGCGATCTCCTCGGGCAGATCGTAGGCAATATCTGGCGCAGCACCGGGTTTGCCGGTCAGCAACCAGCGCACGGCCGGGAGATGTTCACGACCGAAAAAACAGTCACCGGCGACGAGGTAGGTCGGTACGCCGAAGATACCGCCGGGATGCAGCGTGTCTTGCAGCCGATCATGAACCAGACGTCCTTCGCCATGTGCATAGTCGTCGAAACCATGGACTTCGACGTTGGCAGCGACCAGCGTTTCGGCGATGACACTGGCCTGTTCGATATCCAGTACGCGTCGCCAGAATGGTGGATACACCGCGTTCAGGTAACGCTCGGCGGCGGCCTGGCCCTGTAACCGTGCCCATAACAAACCGATGCCCGCCAGCGACGAATCCCAGATTTTTTGCGTTCCATACAGTGTGATACCGCGCAGTCGGGCATACCGCTTGGCATCTCGATAGGCATAGCGGACCGCATTCCATTGTGCCGGGCTGCGTTTGGACTCAATGACCTTGCCGCTGTTATCGGTTCGTGCGGAGCCCAGGTAGCTTGGAATGTTCAGTGTGAGTGGCCGCCAGTCGATGGCAATGCCCAGCTCGTGACCCAAAGCGATGGTAGGTTCTATGGCGAGATAGGCGTACGGACTTTTCACGTCCACATAGACGATGAGCGGTGCGTTGGAGTGCAGCGGATCGATCATGCCGAGGTTCTCCGGTAACGCCGGTCATGCGCGAAGGAAAACATGACCGGAACCATGAACAAGGTGATGAACGTGGCGAAAAACAGGCCCCAGCCGATCGCCACGGACATCGGGCTGATCATGCTGTCGTAACCACCGATACCATATGCCGTTGGCAGCACACCGCCAAGGGTCGTCAGCGTGGTGATCAGAATCGGTCGCAGGCGGCCGACGATGCCGTCGAGCAGCAGTTCTCGAGAAGACCGACCGTCGTCCGGGCCGCGAGACAAACGGTGGACGGCATCAGCCATGACGATGGACGCATTCACCACCACTCCCGCCAGCCCGATGATGCCGATCATCGCAAACATCGACAGGCTCAGTCCGTGCAGAAAAAATGCCAGGACCACGCCTGCAAAGGCAAACGGAATGACGCTGATGACGATCAGGGTTTCGATAAACGACCCAAGCATGATCCAGATCACCATGGCGATCCCGAAGACCACGATGATGGCGACCTTACCCAGTTCGCCGGTGGTTTCCTGAGTCGATTCCGCTTCACCGCCGATGAGGATCTCAACGCCGGGGATGTCTGCAAAACGAGGGATGACTTCATCTTCCAGATGGTTCGCGAAGGAGAGGGCCGTATACGGTGAATCCGGAGTAAAACTCGCCCGAATCGTCGCCGTTCGATACCCATCACGGTGGTAGATGCGGCCGAGTGCGTGGACTTCGACCGGGTCCACCACATCTCGCAGGGCGACCAGTTCGCCCAGGCGTGTCCGAACCGGGGTATCGAGCAAGGCACTGACATCCCGGCGCGCGCCGATGTCGAACTGCACGCGAATTGCCGTGGTGTCCTCCAGTGCGCGATGTTCCGTCGCCTTGATGCCGAAGTACGAAGCCTGCACGGTTTGAGTGACGTCCTGTGCATCGAGGCCGAGCCTCGCCAATTGTTCCTGGCGCAGTGTCAGGTCCAGATGAGGTGTCCCTTCGCGTTCGTCGATGTCGACTTCGGTGAGACCAGGAGATCCGGCGACTATCCCTGCAATTTCATTGGCTACCGCACGTCGCGTGGCATCGTCATTGCCGAGCACATGCACGGTGACTGGCTGATCGGTCGGCGGACCCAGGTATTCCGACTGGAAGCGGACGTGCACGCCTGCCGGCAATTGCAGCGTCTTGTGCAGGATTTCGGTCCACTCCTGGTTGGTGCGTTCCCGGTCAAGGTCCTTGAACACCGCGGTCACCAGTGCCTGGTGTTCCGCTTCGCCACGCAATCGATCCGGGTTATTGGCGTCCTGGTGTCCGATGCGCGCCGTCACCGTGCGAATGTCCGGCTTGCCGAGTTCAAGCAGCTGTCGTTCGATGTCCGCGGTGATGCCCTCGGTCACCTCCATGGGTGTACCCAGAGGTGTGGTGATCTGCAGGAACAGCAGACGGGCATCGTTCTGGGGAAACAGGACAAAGGGTACAAACGGTCGGATCACCGCCATGATGAAAATCAGCGAGCCGAAGGAAACCGCCAGCACCAGCCAGCGCGCGCGCAGGCAGGCTTCCAGGGTGCGGCGATACAGCCGATCGAGTTGTTGCATGAATTCGCGTTTACCCTTGCCGACGAGGTTCGGTAACAAGGTCATGTGGGAAGGGAGGAAAGCGAAGGACTCGATCAACGAAAACATCAGCACCAGTACCACCACAGCCGGGATCTGCCAGACGATCCGACCTGGCAGCCCACCGATGGCCAGCATGGGTGCAAAGGCAATCATCGTGGTGAGTGAAGCAGCAACGACGGGCGCAACCATTTCTGTTGCGCCGTCAACGACCGCAGTGAAGTGGTCGAAACCACTTTCGATCTTGGCAACGATGTTT
This sequence comes from Klebsiella pneumoniae, assembly GCA_945878745.1. GTDB lineage: Bacteria > Pseudomonadota > Gammaproteobacteria > Pseudomonadales > Azotimanducaceae > SYFY01. The sequence goes on from CAMDVY010000458.1 coordinate 2,775, forward strand.
TCGGCGACCACGACGGCATCATCCACCACCATGCCGAGCACGATGACAAAACCGGTCAGGACCATGGTGTTCAAGGTGAGACCAGAGAGTCCGACGATGGCGAGGGCACCCATGAACACCACGGGAATGCCAGCCAGCACCCAGATCGCGCTGTGTGCACCCATGAACAGATACAGCAGTCCGGCCACCAGAATGGCGCCCAGGATGCCATTGCTCAACATTACATCGAGTCGATTGGACGTGAAGAACGAACGATCGTTGACGTACTGGAAGCTGACGCCAGGCGACAGGGTGGTGGCCTCCATCACACGCTTTACTTCAGCCACTGCATCTATGGCATCCGCAGTCTCCCGCTTGCGGATCACCAGAGACGCACCACGTTGTGCGTTGGTGTGACTGATCAACTGGGTATCTTCGAATCCTGCTTCGATGCGCGCGACATCGCGAACCCGCAGCACGGCTCCGCCAGGCAGCGCCTTGATGATCGTCTCGGCGACGTCTTCTGGCTTGTCAAAACGATTCCACACTTCCACCTTGATTCTGGAAGTTTCGGTTTCCAGTGCGTCACCTGTACCACTGACGTTGTCCCGGCTGATGGTACGTACCACGTCGAGTACGCTGACGCCGTGGGTACGGGCGAGTTCCGGATCGATGAGCACCCGTACTT
>CAMDVY010000459.1 GCA_945878745.1 Klebsiella pneumoniae
TGCGTCTGATCTTGACGAAGCAACCCGCAAGCAGCTCGAACACGGTCAGCGTGTGACGGAGCTGATGAAACAGAAACAGTACGCGCCGATGAGCGTCGCCGAGATGGGGGTTTCGCTGTTTGCCGCCAACGACGGGTTTCTGCAGGACGTGGCCGTTAACAAGGTCCTGGACTTTGAGCGTGCACTGCTTGACTACATGAACTCGCAACAAGCCGCGTTCATGAAAAAGGTCAACGAGACAGGCGCCTATAACGACGAGATCGTCAGCACCATGCGTGCGGCGATCAAACAGTTCAAGGCGACCCAGACTTACTGACAGGCAAATGAACGTTAGCGCAGAGGCCCTAGCATGGCAGTAGGCAAAGAAATTCGGACCAAGATCAAGAGCGTGCAGAACACGCAGAAGATCACCAGCGCCATGCAGATGGTTGCTGCGTCCAAGATGCGACGAACGCAGGATCGGATGAAACACGGCAGCCCCTATGCCACGCGCATTCGCGCGATGATTGGGCACCTTGCCAACGCCAATCCTGAATACAAACACATCTATATGCAGTCGCGCGAAGTCAAGCGCATTGGCTATGTCGTCATTTCAAGCGACAAGGGGTTGTGTGGTGGGCTGAACGTCAACCTGTTCCGTACGCTGGTACGTGACATGGGCGAGTGGCGTGGCAAGAGCGTCGAGATCGACCTGGGGTTGGTTGGTAACAAGGCCGCAGGCTTTTTCAGATCCATGGGTGGAAGTGTCAAGGCCGTGATGGCGCCGGTAGGCGAGACTCCGGCGATAGCGGATCTCATTGGGGGCATCAAGGTGATGCTTGAACTCTACGAGCGCGGCGAGATTGATCGGTTGTACATCGCCAGCAATGAGTTTGTAAACACCATGACTCAGAAACCGGTGATCAGACAGCTGTTGCCTCTGGAGCCAGAGGCAAACGATGCGTACCACCATCGATGGGACTACCTGTACGAACCCGACGCTCGCCAGTTGATCGAAGGGCTGGTGACCCGATTTGTCGAGTCGCAGGTGTATCAAGCGGTGGTCGAGAACGCAGCTTGTGAGCAGGCGGCGAAAATGATTGCGATGAAAAACGCCACGGAGAACGCAGGCAAGGTCATCGAGGAGCTGACGCTCATATACAACAACGCGCGTCAGGCGGCCATTACCCAGGAAATTGCAGAAATTGTCGGTGGTGCAGCGGCCGTTTAAGGCCCGCGCCCCCTAACCTAATAAGCCCAATAGCCGACTTAACGAAACAAGAGGTTGAGCATGAGCAGCGGTCGAATCGTACAAATCATCGGCGCAGTCGTGGACGTAGAGTTTGATCGGGTCAACGTGCCCAAGGTCTATGACGCTTTGACCGTCAACGCCACGGGCCTCACCCTTGAAGTCCAGCAGCAACTCGGCGACGGAATTGTTCGTGCCATCGCCATGGGCCCGTCTGATGGCTTGTCACGCGGACTGGAAGTCAACAATACCGGCGCGCCAATCACGATCCCGGTAGGGGAAGAAACGCTGGGACGAATTCTGGACGTGCTGGGTCATCCGATCGACGAAAAAGGACCAGTCAACGCAAGATCGCACGCGCCGATTCACCGTGCCCCTCCGTCATACGAAGATCAGCGTGGTGGTAACGAACTGCTGGAAACCGGCGTCAAGGTGATTGACCTGATTTGCCCGTTTGCCAAAGGCGGCAAGGTTGGGTTGTTCGGTGGTGCAGGTGTTGGCAAGACAGTAACGATGCTTGAGTTGATTCGAAACATCGCAACTGAGCACTCCGGGTTATCAGTGTTCGCGGGAGTGGGCGAGCGGACCCGAGAAGGTAACGATTTCTACCACGAAATGGCAGAAGCCGGCGTTCTGGACAAGATCTCCCTGGTGTTCGGTCAGATGAATGAGCCTCCGGGTAACCGTCTGCGTGTTGCGCTTACCGGCCTGACTCTGGCTGAGAAATTCCGCGACGATGGGAAAGACGTTTTGCTCTTCGTTGACAATATCTATCGTTACACGCTGGCGGGGACCGAGGTTTCTGCACTTCTGGGGCGTATGCCTTCTGCAGTGGGATACCAGCCCAACCTTGCAGAAGAGATGGGTGTGTTGCAGGAGCGGATCACCACGACCAAGACCGGGTCCATCACTTCGGTTCAAGCGGTGTACGTACCCGCAGACGACTTGACCGACCCGTCGCCGGCAACGACATTCGCGCACCTTGATTCGACGGTGACTTTGTCCCGTGCTATTACTGACCTGGGTATCTACCCTGCGGTGGATCCATTGGACTCGTCTTCGCGTCAGCTGGATCCACTCGTGGTTGGCCAGGAACACTACGATGTGGCCCGCCGGGTGCAGCAGGTGCTGCAGCGCTACCAGGAACTACGAGACATCATCGCGATTCTCGGTATGGACGAATTGACGGAAGACGACAAGCGACTCGTTTACCGGGCACGGAAGGTTCAGAAGTTCTTCTCGCAACCGATGTTTGTGGCGGCGCAGTTCACGGGCCAGGAAGGCAAGTTCGTGTCCCGCGAAGATTCAGTGCGAAGCTTCAAGGCAATTCTCGATGGCGAGTACGACCATCTTCCAGAAGATGCGTTCTACATGGTTGGCGCGATTGAAGATGCGGTCGAAAAAGCCAAGCGACTTCAGTCCTGATCATGAGCAGCATTCACTGCGACATCGTAAGCGCTGAAAAGGCCATTTTCTCGGGCGAGGTCTCCATGATCTCGCTGCGCGGAACCGTCGGCGAACTGGGTATTTACCCCGGGCATGCCCCGCTGCTGACCGGAATCAATCCCGGCGCAGTTCAGCTCACCTTGCCAAACGGTGAGAAAGAGATTTTTTACGCGTCTGGGGGATTTCTCGAGATTCAGCCTGGCATCGTCACCATTCTCGCCGACACGGCCGAACGCGCAGAGGACCTGGATGAAGCATCTGCTGAGCAGGCGCGCCAGGCTGCGGAGCGCGCCATGAAGGAAAATGCCGCTGATTTTGACTTTTCACTCGCCGCCGCTCAGTTGGCCGAGGCTCATGCGCAATTGAGGACGCTGGACGAGCTGCGCCGACGCCGACATTGACCGCCAGTCCCGGTTGAGCGGACCAGCAATGACTTGGGCTGCCGCAGACTGACCGGGATCAAAGGGCTGCAAGGCGCCCGGACCCGACACGAAAAGAGGTGACGGTCGTCACCTCCATTTACTCCTGACTGCCTATAATCCCCGTTTGCTACGGCATGGATATCCGTTAATGAACGTTGAAGTCGTCATTCTCGCGGCGGGACAAGGCACCCGCATGCGGTCGAGCCTCCCAAAAGTCCTTCACCCGATTGCTGGCAAGCCTATGTTGGCCCACGTGACAGATGCCGCGCGCACCTTGTCACCGAAGGCTATTCACGTGGTGGTACGACCAGGATCGGAGGCGATCAAGACCGCATTGGGAG
>CAMDVY010000460.1 GCA_945878745.1 Klebsiella pneumoniae
GTCGTCGGTCCGCCGCAGATTTGTCGCGTTGGATGTCGTTGTGATCATATCCTGAAGCCTGGATTTCAAAACGCGTTGTCAGGCGTTGGCGTTCTTAGCCCGCATTATTCATGATTGACCTACTGCGGACGCCGATAGCAGCGAAAACACAGGGCGTGCTCCCTCCGCGTGCTCGTCGTGCTGTACAGCACGCCTGTGCGCGCGGAAGTTAACGCCACCCTGCGGTTTCACTACTCTCGGTGCCCTCGTTACGTTCCTTCATGAATATTGCGGGCTAGGCAGTCTGCGGCAGGCAAGATGCGATGGTGTCGGCGTTGACTCCGCGTCGGATACACCTTTAGCCTGACTGCCTCATTTTGCAGGCTGGTGAAAACGTGCAGATCTTCAATGGCCGCTACGGCGCGTCGATCGAGGGTGATTTTGTCCTCTTTCTCATTGGTGCGCGGATTAATCGATTGCGCAACATTCCCTCGTTTCTCCCCATTGGCCGAGCCATGGGGCGCATGCAGGCCGAGTTGCTGGCTGACCCATCACATGGGTGTCTCCACATCGAAAACTGGTTTGGCCGCAATACCATATCGCTGCAGTACTGGCGAAGTTTCGAAGACCTCGAGCGTTATTCAAGGCGTGCAGATGCGGAGCATCTGCCGGCCTGGGCTGATTTCAACCGCCGCATTCGTGACAACGGAGATATCGGTATCTGGCATGAGACTTACCTGGTGTCAGCCGGTCGATACGAAGCGGTGTATGGCAACATGCATCGATTTGGCCTGGCAGCGGCGGGTGTGGACACGAAGTTGGGGAAACAATCGACGGCGGCGCTGCGGTCTGGCGCTCGGCAATCCGATGAACCACCGGTGGAAGGCTACTGAGCTGTTGTGAAGGCCGCGGTATTGAAACCCGGTATTGAAAGAACGACAAAGCCTCTGAATCTTCGTAGTATCCGCGCCGCTCGCACGGCAGCACATCAATGGCTGCTGGCGTGATGTGGTCTTTTTTTTGTCGGGGGGTGAATGCAGCGTCGCAATACAAGAGGCAGCAGGACAATGACTGCGGGTCGGCTCCGTGCAACATTCGCCTGCAAGGTGCTTTTGTATTGCCTTGGCCTGTTTTCGCTGGCCGCGCACGCGAGTTGCGATGGCACAGACCCAGTGCCTGGCCTGAAGACGTCGTATGCCGAAGGCTGGGGCATCGATCATCGCAATACGCGCTTTCAGCCCGCTTCGGCCATCGATGCGAGCAATGCTTCCGGTCTGACACTGAAGTGGGTATATGGCTTGGCCAGCACGACGCCCCGTGCGTATCCGCTGATCACGGAAGACACGATTTTCGTCGGTGATGGCGGTCGTGGGCTGGTGGCACTGGACCGAGAAACCGGTTGTGAACGTTGGGTGCATGAACACAAGGGCGCCATTGCCAGTGCCATCCTGCGTGGCCGCATTGGTGACAGGGATATCCTGATCTTTAACGACCGAACCCAGGGCCTGTACGCGGTCGATGCGCGGGATGGCTCGCTCATCTGGCACGCCGTGGTCGATGATGAGCCGGTGCCGTGGTACTCAGGTACCCCGCTGGTGACTGGCGATACCGTGCTCTTGCCCGTGGCTTCGCTGGAAGTAGGATTGGCGGCCAATCCGTTCTACGGATGCTGCACAACCAGCGGTGGCATGGCGGCGTTCGATATCAGCACTGGCAAGAAACGCTGGTACCTGCCGACCATTGAAGCCGAGGCACAGGTCACGGGCAGTCACTTCTTCGGTTTTGTGCAGAAGTACGGGCCGAGTGGTGCATCTGTCTGGGGCGCTCCCAGTTATGACGCAAAGCGTGACTGGCTGTTTTTTGGCACGGGTCAGAACTTCACCCATCCCACCACCGACACCAGTGACGCGATCTTTGCAGTGGAAGCGAAGACCGGCAAGATCGTCTGGATACACCAGTACACGGCGAATGATGCCTATACCGCAGCGTGCAACATCAAGGCACTCAATCACCCCAATTGCGCTGAACCAACCGGGCCCGATGTGGACTTTGGTGCGCCGACCATGCTGCTGCACGCCAGCTCAGGGCGCGAGTTGTTGATTGGCGGCCAGAAATCCGCCGATGTACATGCGATGGATCCAGAAACGGGAACGCCCGTGTGGACAACCAAACTCGGACGCGGCGGCATCATTGGCGGCGTGCACTGGGGCATGGCGGCCAACGAGTCACTGGGTTTGCTGTATGTGCCGATCAGTGACAAGGAGGTCAAGGGCTTCCCAGCGCCGGGTACGCCCACGCCCGGGCTCTATGCGCTGGATGTGGAGACTGGCGAGAAGCGCTGGCGTTACACGCGCGAATCCCGTTGTGCTGAAGAAGAGTGTGTATTCGGGTTGTCATCAGCCATCATTGCCGCGAACGACATTGTCGTGACCGGCAGCATCGATGGATATCTTGAAGTGATGGCGGCGGATACCGGCAAATTGTTGTGGTCCCATGATGCCTGGCGGGACTATTCGGCCGTCAACGGCATCGAGACGAAGGGTGGGGCGTTTGACGCGCACGGTCCGATGCTTGCAGATGACCTGCTGGTAGTGACGTCGGGTTATGGTTATGTCGGACGCCAGCGTGCTGGCAATGCGCTGCTGGTGTTTCAAGTGGAGGCGAAAAAGTGAGTGATGGACTGTTTCTGGCGGGACGATTTCGCCGACTGGTGGCCACAGCCATCGACGCGATTCTGGTGCCGACACTTACCGTGGTACTGGTCATGATTGCCGGCGTGGTGGAAGACGCCGAAGACTATATCGACAGCTGGTGGATGGTGTGGGTGCTCCTGCTGGCAATCGTCAGCTATCTGCTGCTGAATGGGTATGGCCTGTGGCGTCGTGGTCAGACGGTGGGCAAGCAGATCATGGGTGTGGCCATCGTGCCGGTGTCGAGTGGCGTCGACGGTCAATATGATCGTCAACCCGCGCCACTGTGGAAGCTGATCTGTGTGCGTGCGCTGTTCTTTCCCTTGTTGTTTGTCTCGGTGGTGCCCTGGATTGCGGCGTTACCGATCATCGATCAACTGCTCATCTTCATGAAGAGTCGCCGCTGTTTGCATGATCTTGTTTCAGGCACGGTTGTCGTACGCCTGACTCCACAATAGTGCTTGCCTTCATTCACTCGAATTTCGGGCTGATCTCATGAAAATCCTGTTTACCGTCGTGCTGGTTCTGAATTTCCTGACGGAAGCGCTCGCTGCAACAACGTTGATCGGTGGGCCGGAGGGTATAACCGCCGCCGGCAAGGGCGGTATGTGGTCGATGCACTATGGGTTTGCCGCGCTGGCCATTGCCAGCGCCTCGCTCTGGGTGTGGCCCCATCGAACCAACCTGCAGGTGGTCACGGCTGTGCTGGGCGTGCTGCTGACCTTCCATACCGGCCTGCTGATCTCATTGACC
>CAMDVY010000461.1 GCA_945878745.1 Klebsiella pneumoniae
ACGGGCCGCGCTGGTGGAAATCTGTGCTGCGCAGTCGCTCTCAGCGGAATTGCGTGCATCGATCTGTCAGCGGTTCTATGAACGCTTCAAGGCAGAAGCGCTAGTCGTGGATGGCTGGTTCTCCGCCCAGGCGGCGAGTTGGCTCACTGATCTTGATGCCATGAAGGCGCTTGAAGGTCATCCGGCGTTTGACGTTCGCAATCCCAACAAGGTGCGGGCGCTGTACAGTGCCTTCGCGGCGCGCAACTTCCGCGTGTTTCACGCCATCGACGGATCTGGTTATCGGTTCATCGCGGATCGGGTTCTGCAACTGAGCGAGTTCAATCCACAGATTGCCTCGCGGCTGACCACTGAACTGACGCGGTTTCGTCGATACGATTCCGTGCGTCAGAGGCTGATGCGAACGGAACTGGAACGGATTGCAGCGGCAGAAAATCTGTCGCGGGATGTTTTTGAAGTGGTTACCAAGAGCCTGGCGGGTGCCTGACCCAGGTTCGACAACATTCGGCAGAGTGCCAGGCGCTAAACCTACCACGGCGTCGAGCAGCCCGCGCTGCGACAGGAGTGATCTTTTTGCAGGAGAGGTCTCTTGACTGTCCGCTCCTACAGTGGATGTTGGTCCACGATTGTAGGAGCGATTTTTCGAGCGCGAATCCGGTTTCGACTAAATCCCTACCAGGCGTGAACCTGCCCGTTCCACTTCATGAACGTACCGGTGTTGTCCGCCTTAGTGTCGGAGATCACCTTGATGATTCCGCTGGCACTTTCTTCCGGCGTGATCTCGGCATTGGCGCCACCCATGTCGGTCTTCACGTAACCGGGGTGGATGAGACGAAGTGAAATCTTGTCAGCGGCCAGTTCAACCGACATCATCCGCATGACCTTGTTCACCGCGGCCTTGGATGAACAGTAGGCATACATGACCGGCCAGTTGAGGTCGAGTGCGCCCATCTGGCTGGTTATCGTGATCGCCTTGGCGTCGGTGCCCTTGACGAGGTTGGGACGAAATGCCTGAACCATGCGAACCGGCCCCATGGTGTTGACGTTGAACGTCTCCATCCAGCCTTCATAGTCGATGTTGGTTGCAGACTGCTTGTCCGGTGATGGTCCTGCGATGCCGGCGTTGTTGATCAGGATGTCGATCGGCGTGTCACCGACTTTGGCCTTCAACGCAGCGACCGAAGCAGCATTCGAGACGTCCAGTTCATGGACGGTGACCTTGCTGCCGAGCGCTTTCAGCGCCGTCGCGCCTGCCGGGTTGCGGCAACACGCCAGCACTTCATTGCCAGCTTCGGCGTACATCCTGGCCATTTGGAAGCCGATACCTTTGTTGGCTCCGGTTATCAATACTCGACTCATTGTGTTGTCTCCATTGTTTATCTACGAGAATTTTTCGATCAGATTGAAAATTGGTGTTGCGCATTGACGCGCACACGGGTGCCGACGTACTCCTTGTTTGTCATGTCCTCGAGCAGCGCTGGGTCTTTCGCGACCGCCCAGGTCCGTTTGCCGCTATCCGTCAGCATCCCTGCGTAAGCGGAGTCGTAGCCATTCTTGCCGTACATGACAACATACCCCTCGATGCTGGCGCTACCGACGAAACCTGAATCCAGCTCCCTGGTGGGCAAAGCGTCGACTTCCTTCTGGACATCCTGGTGTTGATAGGGTTTTGCGGGTGGCTCGCTCGAATAAACACCAAACGCGTGTTTTGTCAGCATGCCACCGTTGGCAGTAATCAGGCCGCGTTTGCCTGGCTGGCCTCGAAGCAGTTCCGCCATCCTCGCCACCGAGTGCATGACGTAGTTGTTGAGCGGTCCGCCGTTGAACGTGAGTCCACCTGTTACGGTCAAAGGCCGATCCAGCGATAGCCCGATGTCAGTTGCGCCGATCTGTACGGCAACTGGAAAGCAGCTGTACACGTCGACATGATCGACGTCGGCGACGGTCATGTTGGCCAGTTCCAGTGCGCGTCGGCCAGCAATGCGGATCGCTGGCGAAGAGTAGAGGTTGTTGCGTGTGGAAACGGTATAGGTGTCATGCGAATCGGTGCCAACATGCGGAAAGACCCACTTTTCGTGCGGGATACCAAGCCGCTTGGCGACCGCGACGTTGGTGAGGATCAGTGCTGCGCCCATATCCACACTGTTATTGGAGTTCATGAGCTTCGGGTAGGGGTAGGAGATGCCACGATTGCGGTCAGAAATCGTGCGAATTTCCTCGGCGCTGACAGGTTTGCGCAACCAGGCGTGGGGATTGCCTTCGGCCACCTTGCTGAAGCCGGCCCACAGTTCCGAGATGCGTTTGATGTGCGCGTCCAGCGCCTCGCCTCTATGCGCCCGCCAGGCCGTTTCAAAAATCGGATACCACTGGATTGGCGCGCGCAGGCCGATCTGCATTTCGAATTCGTGTGACATCGGTTTGTCTTCACCGAGCATCAGGTCTGGCGTCCCGGGCAGTGCGCTCCACTCGGCACGGATGCCTTGTCGCTGAGCTTTCGCCCTGGAGTTCCCGCATTCGCCACCGGCGATGAGGATGATTTCGTGTTTTCCGCTCTGGATATCGAGGCAAGAGTAATTGATGGTGGTCTGAACGAAGTTGCCGCCAAACTGTGACATCACCGTTTCTGCATTCGGAGTGCCGACCGCCTCGGCAACCGCCTTCGCCGGATTCTTGTAAGGCCATACACCTCGAATGACGCGGACTGACGTGGCAGACGTCAGCAGCGATGGCGCGCCTGCGTCTGCGGCTGCCAGTCTCAACGCGTCAATCATCAGATCGACGGGCTCCTTGGCATCGGTCGTGTATTCGTTCAGTCGTTGATCGACCTGTGCAACCCCCACCAGAACCGGTGTGGCCGATTCGTTCATGCCTGCGCTCCCCCTGCTCGATTTGTTCTTGATGCCGGCCAGTATAACGGCGCAGCGCTATGGTTAAATGCCATGCCTTGGCCTGGCTGCGTGTACCCGACGTGCGACCGAGACTTTACTACGGATATGTCCTGATCGCCGCTGCCTTTGTAGCCCAGTTCGTCTCGATTGGAATTCTCAGTTATGTGGCCGGTTCCTTCATGTCACCCATGAGTGATGAGCTTGGCTGGTCACGCGCAGACTTCACCATCGCCCGGTCGGTGGGCCAGTTGGTCATGGGTCTGGCTGGCTTCTTTATCGGTACCCAGGTGGATCGCATGGGTGGTCGCACGCTGATGCTTGCGGGCACGTTGCTGATGTCGGTAGCGCTTGGCGTGCACAGCACCATTCATGAGCTATGGCACTGGATCGTGCTTAATGGGGTCGTCACGACCATTGGCTGCGCCCTGATCGGCAATCTGGTGGTGAACGTCACGCTGGCCAAGTGGTTTGTCGAACGTCGTGGTCAAGCCGTGGCCTGGGCCGCCATGGGCGTATCGCTCGGGG
>CAMDVY010000462.1 GCA_945878745.1 Klebsiella pneumoniae
TGATCCATGAAAATCCTCAGCCCGCGAGGGCGCTAACGACGACCAACGACACGTTGTCTTGCGCCACGCCGTTCAGGCACGTCTGCATCAACTGGTCTGCCACATCGTCCAGTTCACCTTCCAGTCGGGCTTCGATGTCTGCCTGACCGAGCTCGCGGTACAGGCCATCGGAGCACAACAGGAAGCGATCACCCGCCTCCAGATCAAAGACAACGACATCAAGATGCAGCGGACCATGGCCGCCTACTGCTCGAGTAATGACGTTGGTATCCGTCGTCAGGGCTTCTGCCTCCGTGACATCGCCAACATCCAGCAAATCCGATAATGGGTTGTGATCACGAGTAACTTGTTCGAGTTTTCCCGCGCGATAGCGATAGAGCCGACTATCTCCTGCCCACAGTGCAACCCCATAGTCCCCCGCTGCAATGAAGACAACGACGGTACTGCCTACCGTTGCCCCTGCGAATCGAGCCTTGCCGTAGTCATGTAGACTCGTGTTGACCTGCAGCAAGACGTCTTCGACCACGTCGATGCGATCAACCAGTTTGTGCTGGGGCCGAAATTCGACGGTACACAGCGCTGCAGCAATGGCCTGGCTGGCATAGTCCCCGGCTTCATGACCGCCCATGCCGTCGGCCACCATCCACAAGCCGGCTTCGGAACGATCCAGCACCGCATCTTCGTTCAATCTGCGAACGTTCCCACGATGCGTTCGATGTGCACTGGCAAAGGCCAGGGCCGGTGCCAGCAACTGGGCTTCAGACATGGCTGTACCTCAATGCAGTGGTTGGCCCGAGTGGTTCACCAAGACTGAACCAGCCTTCACCCCACATAGGCAGGCGATCCCGGTGCAACAGACGCACATGTTCGTCTTCTGTCTGCACGAGGGTGCCGTTGGTGGAATGATCAACGAGTTCAAACCGGTGACCACGGGCGGGAAACTCGATGGTCGCGTGATGCGCGGAAACAAACGCGCCAGGAATACAGAGATCTGCTTCGGCAGAAGTTCCGAGGAGAAATGCCGTGCCGGGCGTGACGACGTATTCCCGATCCATCCAGATCAGGATCAATCGGGAAGGGACGATGTCCCCATTACTCAACGACTCCCTGTCGCTCTGCACGCTCAGTTCCTGATACGGACTCCTGCGGCAAAGCATAGGCAAAGACGCAAAAAGTGGGTGATAACTCCGTCACATGCGGACGACGGAGTTATGTCGTTACGCGATCAGAATGGCGTCAGCCCGCTGTCAGATTTTTCGAGCGCCTTTAAAGTCCGGGGTGCGCTTCTCCAGGAAGGCCGAGATGGCTTCCTTGTGCTCAGGTGAAACATACGCCACCTTCAGGCCTTCGCCCTCCCGCTGCTGAATCAGCTTGAGATCGGTCTCTGCCGCATTCTGCGTAGCCAGTTTCTTGATCATGCGGAGCGCTACCTGCGGGTTCTCACCCATGGAGCGAGCCACCGAGATGGCGGCATCGACCAGATCCTCAGGCGCAACGACCCTGTCCACCAGCCCAAGGCTGAGGGCTTCGTTGGCATCAACTGTACGGCCGGTCAACATCAGTTCGTTTGCCTTGCCGAAACCGACCCGGGCAAACACGAATCGGGAACTGGCGAGTTCGGGCACCAGACCCATCTTCACGAACCGCAATGACAGTTTGGCGTTGGTGCTGGCCACGAGATAATCCATCGGCAGAATCAACGTAGTGCCCAGACCAATCGCTGCACCGTTGACCGCTGCAACCACCGGTTTGGAATCCCGCATCAACCCGACCCAGTCCTGGGATCGTGTACTGCGGCCCAGCGATGCCCCTTCCGATTGGGCCTTGAATACTGCTTCGATATCCGCCCCCGCGCAGAAGCCGCGACCTGCGCCAGTCATGACAATGGCACCGATATTGTCATCCGCATTGGCTGTGATGACCGCGTCGGCCAGTTCTTCAGCCATCTGGTAGGTCCAGGCATTCAAGCGCTCCGGACGGTTGAGGGTGATCAGGCAGACGTCATCGCGATTCTCGGACAGTATGGTTTGGTAGGTCATGGCTCCCCCTGTTATCGGACACACTCAGATCAGCAGCAGAATACCGCCGATGATCAACGCGGCGCCCAGGATGTGTTTGAAAGTGATCTGCTCACGAAGTATCCAGACGGCCGTGACAAAGGTAAACAGCAGCTCCACTTGCGCGACCGCGCGAACCAGCGCCGCACTCACCATGGTCATGGCGGTAAACCATCCCGCTGAAGCGCCTGCACCGACCAGGCCAACCCACACCCCTGATCGCCTGGCTCGCCAGACCTCTCCCAGTTGTCCGGGTTCGCGTACCGCCAGAAACAACCCCATCAATACGACCTGCACACCAAGCGCGACAGCCAGTGTGGTTGCAGCTCGTTCGACCGCGCCACCTTCAGTGAGCGCCAGAGAAGCCGCTCTGTAGGCCACAGCGGATAGTGCAAAGCCAGTGCCTGCCAACAGACCCAGGACGACTGCGCGTTTACCGCTGAGCAGTTCCCGGATCGAAGACTTGCCCGACAAAAACACTACGCCGACGAAGGAAATCGCTATGCCCACCACCATCAGCCAGGTGAGCGATTCGCCAAACAGAATAAACCCCAGCAATGCGGCCTGAAGTGTTTCAGTTTTCGACAGCGCCGTTCCGACTGCAAAATTGCTGTCAACCATCGACGCAAGTAACGCAGACGTCGCGAAGATCTGCGCAACACCGCCAATCAGACAGTAGATAAAAAACCGGGTCGTCAATGTGTGCAGCACCTGATCACTCATGACCAGTGACGCGTAGACCCAGGCAAACGGCAGCGCATAGACAAACCTGACAAAACTGGCGCCATTCACCGACAACTGGCCCGCCAGCCGACGTTGCAGCAATGACCGCAGATTCTGCAGAAAGGCAGCGCCGACGGTGATGATGATCCAGGCATCCATCAGTGAAGTGTTCCGGCGGGCCGCCCCATGCGCGAGGGGTTCAAGGAAAACTGTCGGAACCTCCAGAGCAGCCCAACGGCTGCGACCGCAAGTCCAGTCGTCAAACCCATCCAGAACCCGTTTGGACCGTAGGCATCAAACCCCAGGTACCCATACCCAAGAATGACTCCAACCGGAAAGCCGATACCCCAATACGCAAACAGCGCGATGTACATCGGCACCTTGGTATCCTTGTAGCCTCGCAGTGAACCGAGCGCCGTCACCTGGGTATCATCGAACAGCTGAAACAAGGCAACGAACACGAGCATCTGAACAGCCATGGCGGACACTGCGGCATCGTTGGTGTACAAGCCGGGAATCCACATTCGGGTGGCCAGGACAACAATGGCGGCCAGCACAGCAAATATCGCCGCAATACCGATGGCCAGCCAACCACTGCGACGTGCTGCCGCAAGATCGCCGGCACCAACGTTA
>CAMDVY010000463.1 GCA_945878745.1 Klebsiella pneumoniae
TCGACCAAGCTGATCCTGATGAAACGGAAACGACGCTACTCATCCATCCCGGAGTGCTGGACGAGTTTCTGGACTTCAATGATTTTCTCGACGACGCGGACCGACTCATCGAGTCTCTTCAACTTGTCGGTGTCATTCAGATCGCGAGCTTCCATCCGCAGTATCAGTTTGCAGACCTTTCGAGCTCGGATATTGGCAACTACACAAACCGATCACCCTATCCTATCCTGCATCTGCTTCGGGAAAACAGCGTTGAGCAAGCGATCGCGTCAATGTCGGACGCCAGTGAAATCTATCGCAAGAATCTGCAGACGATGAACGCACTGGGGTTGAATGGGTGGCTAACTCTAGTCAAAGAGCGAATCGATTGACAGCAGGAACCAATGGTCTGAAGCCAGACCAGTGGTTGGATACTGAGTCCTATTCTTCCAGACTGTTTAACGCTTGGTAGGTCGCGATCTTCAGATCCTGACGGAACGGATATGGGGACCCCATCAACTGGATCATGCCAACAACGGTGACCTGTTCAACAGGGTCAATCCAGAACACCGTTCCCGCTGCACCTCCCCAACTAAACTCTCCGGGACTTCCCATAACCCCGCCGGCGGCCGGGTCGGTCACGAGACCAAACCCAAGTCCGAATCCAAAACCGCGCAGCGGCTGGCCGAGCGTTGGCGCTTCGCCACTGCCACCGCTGGCCATACTCGCTGGCAGGTGATTGGTGGCCATGTACTTGACCGTCATCGGACCAAGAATTCGCTGACCATTCAGTTCTCCGCCATTGCGCATGGCTTCAGCAAACTTCATGTAGTCCATGGTGGTGGAGACAAGTCCACCACCACCGGAAAACAGGCTGACCTTTTCATAGTTGCGCATGGCTTCGTTGCCACCCGCGGGGATCACTGCGAGTTTGCCGGTCTTCGGATCGATGTAGTGATTCGGCAGGAAACGATTCAGCTTGTCTGCCGGAACCTCGAAAAAGGTATCGGTCATGCCGAGTGGCGTGAAGATGTGTTCCGCGAGGTACTCATCAAATCGTTGTCCACTCAGCCGCTGCACGACCAGACCTGTAACATCCACAGCCACGGAGTAGTGCCACTGTGCGCCTGGTTGAAACTTGAGTGGCAGCTTGCCGAGCCTGGCGGCGAAGTCATCGAGGTCCCTTGACTCCCAGAGCTTGGCATCCGCGTACAGCTTGTCCACCGGGTCACCGGCAGCATTGAATCCGTAGGACAAGCCTGTGGTATGTGTCAGCAGCTGCTGCATCGTCATCTCGGCGGCAACCGGCGCAAGCGTGCCATCCGGCTGCAGTACCTGAACGCCCTTCAGTTCCGGGACAAACTTCGACACTGGATCAGCGAGCTGGAACTTGCCCTGTTCATAGAGCTGCATGACCGCAGCTGCAGTAATGGGCTTGGTCATCGAATAGATGCGAAACAGGTCATCCTTTGCAAGTGGACGTGAATCGTCGACACCCTTGTTACCCACGGACTCGAAATACACAACTTTGCCGTGTCGAGCGACCATGGTGATCGCACCGGCAAGCTTGCCTTCATCCACGTAACGCTGCATGGACTGCGTGAGCAGATCCAGACGCCTGGGCTCAAATCCCTCCTGTGCCGGCTTCACCATGGGCAGATCTTTGGCGACGGCCAGTCCACTCACCACTACCAGAAGCAAACTACCGATCAGTTTTTGAATCACAGTGGGTCCTCGTTTTGTAACAGGGCTATTTCTCACGATATTTTCCCGGGCGTTTTTCGAAAAAGGCCGCGACCGCTTCGACGTGATCCGGTTCCGCATGGCAAACCGCCTGAAAGGCCGCAGACTTGTCGAGCAGTTGGTCCAGCGACGAGTCGGCGCTGGCGCGCATGAGCTGTTTCGTCAGTCGAACCGCATGGGGTGGGTTCGACGCGATGCTCTGGCCCAAGACAATCGCACGTTCAAGCAAGGCTTCCGGTGGCAGTACTTCACTGACGAGCCCGATGCGCAGCGCTTCGTCTGCAAGTACAGGATCGCCACTGAATGCCATCTTGCAGGCATTGGAATAACCCACCACACGCGGCAGAAACCAGGCGCCACCATCACCGGGAATGATGCCGAGCTTGACGAAGCTCTCGGCAAACATCGCCTTGGTGCTGGCAATGCGAATGTCGCACATGGTTGCCAGATCACAGCCGGCGCCAACTGCGGGACCATTCACCGCTGCGATGATGGGTACGTTCAACGCATACACCGAACGCGGAATGCGCTGGATGCCACGACGATACGCATCAGCCTGATCAAAGGGATCGCCAGAAAACAGCCCCGTCCGATCACGCATGTCCTTGACGTTGCCACCGGCGCAAAACGCCGAACCGGCACCAGTCAAAACGACCGCGCGTACGCCTATATCGTTGTTGATCTCCCGACAGGTCTGTTCAAAATCATCGAACTGATCATCGCCGGTCAACGCGTTGCGCGTTTCCGGACTCGACATCGTCAACACCAGTACATGGCCGTGACGCTCGCGTGCTAAAAAACTCAATCCTGCTCTCCCCCGTTTACTCAATTCATGGACGTCAACGTCGGTACCAGCGACCTCCACAGTGGCGGGCAGAATAACATCGCAAGTGACTCAGATCAGCTTGAACGAACTGTTGTCTTGTATCTGGTCAACCCGTGTTGCGCAATCCGCTGGAAATCCCTGCCATGGTCACCTTGAGCGCACGGGCAGTCGCATCGTCCGGCGCCAGCCGATAACGCGCCAGCAATTCAGCCTGGAGCAGGTGCAGCGGATCGAGGTAGGTATCACGCACGGACAACGAGGCACGAAGCACCGGGTCCTTTTCCAGCAAACCAGTTGCGCCATTGAGTTTGAGCAGTGCAGCCTTGAGTACCTCTGCACGTTTACCGAGTCGTGCAACGGCTTGTTGCTGCTCAGGATCCGTCAGACGGCGAGCATAATATCGCGCGAGATCGACGTCTGCCTTGGCGAGCACCATTTCAAGCATGTCGAGTTGCATGCGGAAGAACGGCCAGTGCGCCATGTCTTGCAGGACCGGATCCGCCGCGCGCTGGCTTGATTCCGACAGTGCAACATCAGTGCCCAGCCACGCTGGCAGCATCAGACGAATCTGCGTCCACGCAAATACCCATGGAATGGCCCGTAGACTGCTGATGTCCTGGGTATCACGACGACGCGACGGACGGCTGCCCAACGCCAGAATGCCCAGCTCCCGTTCCGGAGTCAGGGCTCGAAACAGGGGCACAAACTGCGGATCTTCCCGCACCACGCCTCGATAGGCCGTCAGTGCCAGCTGCGACAGCTCATTCATTCGTGTTCGCCATGCAGGCGTCGGTACCGGCGGCGGCTGCAACGTCGCCGCGAGTACGGCGCCAACGTAACGGGT
>CAMDVY010000464.1 GCA_945878745.1 Klebsiella pneumoniae
CCGTTCGTTTTCGTTGCGTAGCGCTTAACTCAAGCGCCTCAAACAAACGAAAAATCGGCCTCGAATTGACACTCGCCTCGCTCCGCCGCCTTCTGCCGCGCAGACTCCTAGTCCCTGCTGAGTCCGCGCCTCAAGAGTTCAGGCGCCCGCCACTTGCCGACGAAAACCGCACCCCGGAGCAAGTCCGGGAACACTACGAGATCGAAGTCGCGCTCGCCGATCGCTTGCGCCGCGGCGGGCCGGCAGAACGGCCCGCGTTATACAGGAAGCTCTATGACGAGCTCTTTCGCAGGGTCCCTCATCATCCTCAAGTAACCCGCAAGTTCACTGCAGACGAAGAACGGCTTGATGTGGAACGACAGCTGAGCTTCCTGCGCCCGCATCTCGAATCGAGAGACGTTTTCCTTGAGATTGGCGCCGGAGACTGTGCGGTATCGCGACAGGTCGCGAACATTTGCAAGCAGGTCTACGCGCTCGACGTCTCACCAGAGATTGCCGGTGGCCAGCCATTGCCAACGAACTGTGAGTTTGTGTTGAGCAGCGGTCGCGACATCCCGCTTCCACCGTTGTCCGTCGACGTGGTGTACAGCAATCAGCTTATGGAGCATCTGCATCCGGACGATGCTCAAGCGCAGTTGCACAACATCCAGCGCGCCATACGGCCAGGTGGCAAGTACGTTTGTGTCACGCCGAACCGCGTATCCGGACCGTGGGATGTATCGATGTACTTCGACGAAGTTGCACGAGGCTTTCACTTGCGCGAGTACAGTCTGGAAGACCTGACCGACCTCTTGCACAAGGCAGGTTTCAGTCGTGTCGATGTCTACGCAGGAGGGCGTGGATACTTCATGCAGGTCCCGAAAGAGGTCGTGCGTTTAGCCGAGTCAGTGCTCAAACGTCTGCCGTACAGTATCCGGTCACGGCTTGCGCACTGGATGCCAGTCCGTGGTTTGCTGGGCCTGCGGGTGGTGGCGTGGAAGCCGTGAACGCCTGTGCAGGACGCACCACATCGACGTTTGTGTCCCGTTACAACATCTGAAGCGATGGCTTGTCTGGCGCCTTACTCAAGATCCCCAGGGGTATTGAGGTTTCGGAAGGAGTCGGCGATGTCAGCGCAGTCCACGGTGCGCCGTTGTTGGCGCGGCAGGACGTTGTACCAGCCCTCGACACTGCGATGGCCGCCATCCAGATACGCCAAGAGCATGGGCGCCAGATCCTTGTGCACCAGCAGGTGCAGCACCTGGGCTCTGGTGCCATCGTGGGCGATGACCGCACAGGGTTGATCTGCCGCAATGGCTAGTCGTTGGACCAGATCATCAGCCAGCAAGGGCGCGTCCCCCGGTACGATCATCACCCACGGCTGTGCGCTCTCCTGCAAAGCCCTGAGCACTCCGGTCATCGGACCTTGAGCCTCCAGCGGCGCATCGCAAAAAACCGATGCGTAGGCACGATAAAGTTCCAGATTCCGATTGGCGCTGATGAGTACACCGGCCGTCTGTGCAGCCAGACGACGCACGACTTGCGCCACCATGGGCTCTCCACGAAAGTCGAGCAGCGGTTTGTCGGTTCCTCCCATCCGGATGCCACTGCCCCCGCAGAGCACTACACCCTGGATCTGCGCCGCGGTTGGCATGTGTGAGTGATGTTGTCAGCAGCGTCTTTCAGAGGCCGCTGATCGGTGGCAGATCATCAAAGGTTGCCTCAAGACCCTCGGCCTTCGCCTTGAAGTGCCTGGCCATCTCGCCGCCTTGACTGACGGCACCCATCCAGACAGTCTGATACTGCAGTGTTTCGCTGATTGAGTGTCCACGACCGTAGTTCAACAGGTGTTTGGTCGAGTGAATGGCCAGCGGCGACTTGCTGGCGATGGTGCGGGCGATCTCGGTCACCGCGTCGAGCATGGCAGCTTGATCATCGAAGACGCGTGTCACCAGCCCCGCAGCGAGTGCCTCGTCGGCGTGCAACCGTCTCCCGGTATAGGCCAGTTCACGCATCAAGCCGTCGGGAATCAGATGGGGAAGACGCTGGAGTGTTCCCACGTCTGCGGCCAGCCCGATATTGATTTCCTGGATACAGAAAAACGCATCTTTCGTGCAGTATCGCAAGTCGCAAGCCGACACCAGATCAACACCGCCGCCGACAGCGCCACCCTGGACGGCCGCGATAACCGGGATTCGCGCATTTTCGATCGTGCTGATGGTGGCCTGCATGGCGCCCAGTCGACGAACGGCCTGTTCGCCGGCACGACCAGCCTCCAACGGTTTGCCACGTTCGCCGCCAAATGAAGAAACGTCGAGTCCGGCGCTGAAGTGTTTGCCGGTGGAGGATAAAACAATCGCACGCACGCTGCCGCTGGCGTCCAGTGATTGCACTGCAGCAGGCAGTTCGCGCCAGAACGCTGGGGGCATGCGGTTGTATTCATCGGGTTTGTTCAGAACGAGGAAGCCGACGCCATCTTCGATGCGGACACTCAGGCGTTCGTAGCTCATTGTGTTTCTCCTGTGGTGAACTGGTATCAGATCTGTTGATAAGGTCGGGATCGGATGCAAGGCGGCTCAGCGAATGCCATCCCATGCACAGCGGGTTTCTGCGCCCGGATCAAGCGCAAGCCTGCTGTGTTCGTCGAAGACGAAGGTCGCACGTCGAGGGACATCGTAGGTATCCCAACCAGGGTCGCCTAGACGTATGAAGCGGGTCCATGCGGCATGCATCGCTGCTGCGACTGACTGCGGATCGCCACCTTCGCCACCTTCGCCCAGGAAAGCTTTCACGCCGAGTTGATTGAGATTGTTGAACGCAAACGGAATTTCCAGGGCGTGGGTCGCCCCCAGCCTGCCGCCATTGGCGCGGGACTGCCAGGCAAACAAGTACATCCACGTGGGCGAGCCAAGCGTCGCTCTCGCTTCAGCAAGCCGTACCGCCGGGATCCGGAACATGTGGTCGGTGGTCAGCGCGAGCAGCAGCGCTTCGGGGGTCGCGTCTGGATTGAGACGGCGGTGGGCGGCGAGGGGAGCGTCGGCACCATAACTCGTCACTGCACGCATGAGCTTCGTTTCGTCGACCTTGCCATAACCCCACAAAGTCGTTTCGTCCTGATTGCTGCCAAGCAGGACGGCGACTGCTCGCCCGGCGCCTCGACGAATCGCCTCGATCGGTGACTCCTGGATAAAGGCGTTGCCGTGCGTCGGATAAAAAGGCGACACCGTAGTCCCCAGTGCATTGACAAATCCGCCGCCGGATTCAACCTGGCTGATGACCTTGAACTGGGCGGCGAGTATTTCTTCGACGCTGGCAGCTTCAACCGTCAAAACGTTCTCAGCGTTGAGTGCGTGCAGAAACTTTTCGCCGATGGCGCGTCCGCAGTCTGCCGGCAGCGTGTGGTGACCT
>CAMDVY010000465.1 GCA_945878745.1 Klebsiella pneumoniae
CTCCTCGCCCCTCCTTTTTAGCTCTACGACGGTTTGTTGCACCACAAGCCGAATCCCGACGAGTGTTTTTTCAGGAGTTTTCTCTAACCAGCTCAAGCTCGGAAATTCAGCGCAAAGGCCGACATACTCACAATCTATTTCTGACCAGGTAACTCGTTAGTTATATCGGTCTGTTTCTCTAGACATCTTTTCTCTCCAAGCGATCAATAGCCGCCAAGACTTATCGGACCTGGCAGGGCTTGACCTTCCCGTCGGCATTTTGAACGTTCACTCGCGGATCACCTTGCCCGGTGTCTTGTAGAAAGGTGCCTTGTAGACACTGCGGCTTGAACCAGACTGTCTCGGCTTTTCGAAACACTTATCGCACACTTTACAAAGATCAGCGAAAGAAACAGACCAAGGGCGTAACAAACGGTGGTTGGACGCGAGGGTGAAGTTCGCGGACGGCAGTCCGCTCCTACAGGCTCTGGATCGCGCGCATGAGATCCTCGACATCCCAATCGGGTTGGCTGCTACGATGGCGCTAGAGGGAGGAGCACACCGTGAGCACGCAACTATCCGCCATCGGCGACGCGCTGGTCGATTACCTGCGCACGCACTGGCACAAGGACATCACCTGCACCGACATCAGCCAGATACCCGGTGGCGCATCGCGCGAAACCTGGCGGGTAAAACTCCTGGTGGATGGTGCGGCGCAAGGTGTGATCCTGCGCCGCGACCCTCCATCGAGCCTGATCGATACGGAACGCGCACACGAATTCAATACCTACAAGGCCGTGTTCGGCACTGCGGTGCCCGTGCCGGAGCCGCTGGTCCTTGAAGATCAGAACCCGGCAGGACTGCTACGCCCCTTCTCCATCACCCGCGAAGTGCCCGGCTGCGAAGCCTCGCCCGCGTTGCTCGCCATGCCACCATTCGCCGCGCACCGACAACAGATCGGTGAACGCAAGTGGACGATCATGGGCCAGCTGGCCGCGCTCGACGTCAATTCCCTCGCACTCGACTTCATGCAGCGCCCGTTGCATCCCGCCGCCCACGAGCTGAACTACTGGGCGAATGTCATCGACCACGATGCCCTGCATCCACAACCCATCGCCCAGGCCGCCGTGCGCTGGCTGCGCCGTAACCTCCCCGGCCAACCCACAAAGCTGGCGCTGGTGCATGGCGACTTCCGATCCGGCAACTTCCTCTACGACGCACACGGCAACATTCACGCCGTGCTCGACTGGGAAATGGCGCATATCGGCGATCCACTGGAAGATCTGGCGTGGTCGTTTGATCCGCTGTGGTGCTGGCCCGAAAAAAACCTCGCCGGCAACCTGCTGCCACGTGCCGAAGCACTGGCCATCTGGGAGCGTGCGAGCGGTCTGACGGTTGATCGCAAAGCCTTCCGCTGGTGGCAGATCTTCGCCGCTGTGAAGGCCATCGCCATCTGGATCTCCTCCGCCGAAGACTATGTCAACGGCACCACCAAGGAACCCATCCTGGCGTTTGCGGGCTGGCCCCTGATCGACCGGCAGAACCGCATCCTGCTGGATCATCTCTCCCCAGAATCTCAGCACCAGTACGCGGAGGCACCCCTGTGATTCCAGCACCCGGCCGGGCACTCAATGACCTCGCGATGCGTCTGCTCCTGACCATCGCCCCACAAACCGCCAATACCTTTGCTGCCGCCGACAGCATGCTGGTTGGCCAACTCATGCTGACCCTCTCGCAGGAATTCGAACGGGCCGTGGAGACCCGCATGCAGGATATCGACGAACTGCAAGAACTGTTCTCTCAAGCCCCCATGGACGCCGCAAGAGACCGCTTCGCCGCTAACACCCCGGCATCCCTTCATCTTCAAGACGTGAACGCCCTGCACGATGAGGGCATGCGACTGCTGATTGAACTGCACACCGAAGTGGAGCTGACTGACCCTGAACTCAACCTGCTCATTTGGCAATTCCTGCGCGCGCACAGCGAACGCCACAGATTCAACTAGGCATTCAAAGAGGGGCTGACATGAAATCCGTTACATCGCTGGTGTGCAGCCTCTTGTTGTCCTCCGCCTGCCTCGCCGCGGACCTGGATTGGCCAACCTACGGCGGCAACCCGGCCTCGCAAAAATACTCCACGGCAACGCAGATCGATGCCAGCAACGTCAGCACGCTGACTGTTGCGTGGCAGTGGGAATCGCCCGACAACCCTATGGTAAAAAAAGCACCAGCCCTCACGCCGTGGACCTACAAGGTGACCCCGCTGAAGGTGGGCAACCAGCTCTTCGTAAGCACCTCACTCGGCCACGTGGTGGCACTGGACGCCGCAACCGGCCAGCCTGACCCCGGTTTTGGTGAACGCGGTGCGATCGATCTGACCCAAGGCCTGGGCCGGGACATCGAGCGAAAGTTCTACTCCGTCATTTCTGCGCCATCCATCTACGACGATGTGGTGATCGTCGGCTCATCCATCATGGACGGACCGACGCACAAGACCATGCCACCTGGCCACGTGCGAGGCTTCAACGTGCGTACCGGCAAACAGCGTTGGATATTCCACACCATCCCGCAGAACAACGAGCCTGGCGTCGAGACCTGGGAAAACGACAGCTGGCGATACTCCGGCAATACCAACGTCTGGACGCTGATGAGCGTTGATGCAGAACTCGGCTACGTCTACCTGCCCGTGGGCACCCCCACCAACGACTGGTATGGCGGCCAACGCCTGGGCGACAACCTCTACGCCGAATCTCTGGTTTGCCTCGACGCACGAACCGGCCAACACGTGTGGCACTTCCAGATGGTGCATCACGGATTGTGGGACTACGACCTGCCCGCCGCCCCCAACCTCGTGGACATTCATGTTAACGGCACACCGATCAAGGCCGTGGCGCAGATCAGCAAACAGGGCTTCGTCTACGTCTTCGATCGCACCAACGGCAAACCCGTGTGGCCCATCGAAGAACGGCCGGTGCCACAGAGCACAGTGCCTGGCGAGCGCACCTCTCCGACCCAGCCCTTCCCGACACGACCTGCCCCGTTTGCCGTACAGGGCATCACCGATGACGTACTGGTTGATTTCACGCCGGAAATTCACGCCGCCGCCAAGACCATCGTCAACCAGTTCGATCACGGCCCGCTGTACACCCCGCCTGCACTCAAGGGAACCATCAACGTGCCAGCCTGGGGCGGCGGCGCCAACTGGACAGGGGCGGCGGCGCCAACTGGACAGGCGCGGCCGCAGATCCGCAAACCGGCATGCTCTACCTGCCCTCCAACAACTACGCCATGGTGGTAAAGCTGGCCGAACCCAAGGCCGGCATCACAGACCCGGGCCTAACGGGAGGCTGGGGAACCGGCCCGCTGCTGACCCCTTCCCTGCTGTTCCTCGCCCAGGACG
>CAMDVY010000466.1 GCA_945878745.1 Klebsiella pneumoniae
TGGTTGGCAGGTCATCCAGCGTCTCGATGTTGACGACGCGGAGAGAAACGCCAGGAAACGGCGTGCCGCAGGCATCCAGACGCTGATCCAGTGTTTCCGACGGATGATTGAAGGAGATGACGCCACCGACTTCCGTCATGCCGTAAGCGCCGGTTTGTACCGCCTGCGGGAACGCGTCCTGGAATCGTCGCAGCATGTCGATTGGCGCGACGTTATTGATTCGTCGGATGGCGGACAGGTCAGCCGTGCTGAAACGCGGATGGGAGATGATTTCGTTGGTGATCGTGGGAAACGCCGGGAAGGCGATCGTCACCCGTTCGGATTCGAGCATGGTGAGTGCGATATCGGCATCGAAGTGCGTCGCCGTCAACAGGGCAGCGCCAGCATCCAGGCAAGCCATCGCCGGCAGAATGGCGGCCATGTGGAACATTGGCAGTGGTGCCCAGAACACGTCGGTGTGCGTCATGAAATATCGCTGACGGTTCATGTTGATGCCGTTACGCACCAGAATTTCGTGGGACAGTGGACAGCCTTTCGGGTTCGCAGTAGTCCCTGAGGTGTACATCATGATGGCCGGGTCGGCGATGCGGACTTGCGCGCGCAATGCATCGATGGGCGCCGGTGTGTCGGACAGTTTGTCAAACGCGGTTCCCGAGGTGAATCCGGCAGGCGCGGCAGAACCCAGCATCACCAGATGACGAAGTGCTGGCGCTTCAGTCAGGCTTAATGGACCAGCAGGAGCGGGTGTGTCCCGGAGTTCCGGAAATGCGGCATGGAGCAGGTCGCCGAAATTGGCGTAGTCCGCAATCAGATCAGTGGTGATGATGACTTTGAGATCGGCGTTGTGTACCACGTAGGCGAGTTCGGGCGGCTTGTAACGAGCGTTCATGAGAACGGAAACCGCGCCAAGCAATGCGGCGCCGTAGACGAACTCCATGTATTCCATGCAATTGGGCATGAGCACGCCAACATGATCTCCGGGTCGGACACCCAATGCATGCAGCCCGCGCGCGCGTCGGTAGCTGGCCTCAACCAGATCAGCAAAAGTAAGGCGGCGGTCGGGAAAAATCAGCGCCGGTCGGTTCGGGTATCGGTCAGCGGTAGCGAGCAGTTTGTCGCCCACGGTGGATGCTTCGATGCGCAGATTTGGCAGATCGTCGTACATGCAGATTTCCGAATTCCTCGATGGCCACAAGACTACCGCTAATTTCCGGCTGCAGGAAAGGAAGTCGATTTCATTATGAGCGCCGGAAGTAGCCGTTCGTTTGTTATCCTTGGCTTGTCATGAAATACCTCTACATCATCCGACACGGTGAAACCACCTGGAACGCAGAACAGCGTATGCAGGGCAGGCTCGACTCGCCTTTGAACGACAAGGGGCGCGCACAGGCGCAATTGCACGCCGAGACCCTGCAGAGGATGGGCGGGGTGGACTATGTCCTTGCCTCTCCCTCCGGCAGAACCAGAGAAACAACCGCCATCCTGAACCGTCTGCTGCAGGCGCCGGTTGACTACGACGAGGCGCTGATGGAACGGGATTGTGGCCTGTGGTCCGGGTTCACGGTTGATGAGATTGCAGCCGAGTACCCGGAAGAGTGGGGTGCGCGGGATGTCGACCCCTATTTTCATCGACCACCTCAAGGCGAAAATCTGCCGGACCTCATCACCCGTGTCGCCGATTGCCTGGCCACCATCGCCGGGCTTCCCCACGAGCGCATCGCGCTGGTCACCCATGGGGTCATGTCGCGGGCCATCCTGACGCACTACCTTGGGCTTCTCCCTGCGGATGCCAACCGGCTGCGACATCCAAATGATCTCTTTTACCGACTGCGTTTTGAGTCGTCGACGCTGGTGCCCGAGTTCTTCCGGGGTGGCAGCGGGCCGGTTGCCGGTTTGCTTCGTTCGAAACCGGGTGAAACAATCCCGGTGACACAAACCAGCAACGATTGACTGCTGGCGTCCATTCGGGCGCAAAGCGTCCATCGATTACCAGGGGGAATCATGAAAGTAGATGGTGGGGTCGGTTTTGACCTCGATAAAGTAGGCGCCGAGGCGCGAGCCGCGGAAGAGTTGGGGTATTCCGGCATCATGACCGCGGAGACCTCGCACGATCCTTTTTTCCCGTTGCTCATCGCCGCGCAGAACACCACCCGTGTTGATCTCGTCACCTCCATTGCGGTCGCTTTTGCCCGCACGCCGATGGTGCTCGCGAACATCGGCCACGACCTGAATGCGGCTTCGAAGGGTCGATTTGTGCTTGGGATCGGTTCGCAGATCCGGGCCCACATCACCAAGCGGTTCAGCATGCCGTGGAGTGATCCGGCGGCGCGAATGCGCGAGTACATCCTGGCCATGCGCGCCATCTGGGCCTGCTGGCACAAGGGAGAGCCTTTGGCCTTCACCGGCAAGTACTACACGCATGCGTTGATGACGCCGTTTTTCACGCCTACCAACAACGAATATGGCGCACCTCGTGTCTTTCTGGCCGCTGTTGGCCCGATGATGACCGAGGTGGCCGGTGAAGTGGCCGATGGGGTGATCATTCACGCCGTCAGTACGGAGAAGTACCTGCGCGAAACGACCCTGCCAGCCCTCGAGCGCGGTTTTGCCAAAGCTGGCAAGAGTCGCAAGGACTTCGAAATCTCCTATCCGGTGTTCGTCTGCACTGGCCGTGATGAAAAGGAACTGGAAGCGGCCAAGATTGCTACCAAGAAGCAGATCGCCTTTTACGGATCGACACCGGCCTACAAGCCCGTGCTCGACAGCATTGGTGTCGGCGAAGTGCAGCCAGAGCTCAACAAACTCTCCAAACAAGGCCGCTGGGACGACATGGGCCACGTCATCACCGATGACATCATGAATGCCTTCGCGGTGGTGGGCGAACCAGCCAGCATTGCAGGCCAGATCAAGAGTCGTTACGGGGATGTCATTGATCGTACGTCGGCAGCTTACGCAAGTCTGCCGGCGGAAGATCGGCGCAAGATGATTGCGGCGTTGACTGCGGCCTGATTTGGAAAGGCCTTTGACTGTGGGCGGTCTCTGTGGGGCGCGCGGTCTCCCGCGCGATCTGGAGATTAGAGGTAAATCGGGGTCAGGAGACCCCTCCTACAATTCAGGCCACCGGCGTGCTGATTGTTGTAGGAGATTCTATGGTCTCAATCAACCCCTGCTCTGTGAAATGGGGGGCATGTTGTGGGCGATGGTGCCTGAAGCATCGCGGTCATCACGGAGCTTCACCGGGACTGTTGGATGCTGAGGCGTTACTGGTGACTCCTCCTTGACCCCCGCGCTGCTTCAGACCTCTGTTGATCATGATGCCCCCTGGGCAGGTGTGCAGGTCGCGGCTGCCGGTTTTCGACCGAAGACTCTG
>CAMDVY010000467.1 GCA_945878745.1 Klebsiella pneumoniae
GACCGGGGACGAGTACCGCAAATCGCTGAACGACGGTCGCGAAACCTACTTTCAGGGGCAACGGGTCGAAAACGTCGCCTCCGATCCGATCCTCGGCATCACGGTCGACTCTGCCGCCGCAGGTTACGACCGCTTCTACCAACCCGGTCCCGACGCCGTGGGGGCGTTCATGAAGGTACCGGGCTCCGCGCATGAACTGCGCGAACAGGTGGAACTTCACGAAACCGTGGATCTGCTCACCCACGTCACCTATGCGTCGGTGATGACCCTGCTCACCGCCGCTGATCGCATCGAAAGTCAGTTGCCACAAAACGCAGCCCGCATTCGCGCCTACGTCCGGGAAGTACAACGCAAGGATCTGCGCATCACGCAGTGCATTACCGATGCAAAAGGCGATCGCAGCCGGGCGCCCGGCAAACAGGACGATCCGGATGCCTACGTGCGCGTCGTCAAACGTACGCCTGAGGGTGTCGTGATCCGTGGTGCGAAACTGCATATCTCTGCGGCGAGCATGGGTCACGAACTCATGACCATCCCCACCAAGTCGATGAAGCCCGGGGAAGATGATTACGCCATCGCCTGCATGGTCCCGGTAAACGCCAAGGGGGTGAAGATCGTCAACACCACCTATTACCCGCGACACGAAGACAAACGCGACTTTCCGGTGTCCGGACGCTTCCACACTCCGGAAGGGTTCGTGATTTTCGATGATGTTTTTGTCCCGAGCGAACGGGTGTTCCTCGATGGTCCCCCTGAACTCGCTGCAGTGTTTGCGCACAGTCTCGGTCTGTGGGAACGTCTTGGCGGACTGTCGAGCATGGCCGCCGGATACGACCGCCTGGTGGGTTTTGCCCAATTGATCTGCGAAGCCAATGGCCTCGAAAAGACTGCGCACGTGCGTGAAAAGATCTCGGAAATCATGATCAATGCGACCCTGATCCGAGCTTCGCTCGAAGCTGCCATCGAAAAATGCAAGATCACATCGGATGGCGCCGCGTTTCCGGATGAGCTCTATACCAACGTCGGCAAGTATCACGGTGCCGCCAACTACTCGCTTATGGTGCGTCACCTGCACGACATCGCCGGCGGATCGGTCCTGACGGCACCGTCCATTGCAGACCTTGAGAACGAAGAATCAGGACACCTGATCCGCAAGTATATGGGCACACGACAGGACGTGGATGGCCTCTACCGGACCAAACTATTCCATGCCATTCGCGACACCACCGCCGACGCGCTGGGTGGCTGGAGCGCTGTGACCAATATTCAGGCTGGAGGCGGGCTGTATGCACAGCGCATCGTGTCGCGCATGCACTATGACCTCGACAACGCAAAGGAAATGGCGCTGCGTTATGCGAACATGGATGAGTACATTGGCAAGACTGCCTGAGGCAACGCGGAACCACCAACAGCCATGAGCAGAGTGTGACCAGCGACGAACCATCAAGAGCATCGGAAAGCATCCCCTCACACGCGGAAATGATCGCCCGCGCCGAGGCGTTGCTGCCGCGCCTTCGAGAGCGATCCATCGAGGCTGAGCGGAATCGCCGACTGTCGGATGCAACCGTCGCCGAGTTCAGAGCGGCTGGATTCCACAGAATTCTGCAGCCGAAAAATCGGGGCGGATTTGACCTGGGGATGGGTACGGCCGCGGAGTGCATCAAGATCCTTGCAAGCGCCTGCGGCTCAAGTGGTTGGATCGCAAATCTGTTCATCGTTCACAACTACCAGTTGAGCCTGTTCCCGCCGGCTGCCCAGGACGAGTACTGGGCAAATGGCAACGACCAGATCTGCTCCACCGTGTCCTTTGCAACCACAAGCGAAGCCGTGAGACAAGACGGCGGATATCGCCTGAGTGGCCGCTGGAAGTTTTCCAGTAGCTGCGATTTTGCCGGCTGGTTCATCATTCTCAAACCGAGCGCAACCGTTTTCGACTGGATGCTGGTGCCCCGCTCCGATGTCACGATCATGGATGACTGGTTCGTCTCGGGACTGTGCGTAACGGGATCGAAAGATCTGATTCTGGCCGACGTCTTCGTGCCAGAGCATCGCATCTTGTCTATTCGGGATCTGGTGGGTGGTACAACACCCGGTGGGAAAGCCAACAACATGCCGATGGCGCGACTGCCCTTCAGCTGGCCCGCTGTCTGGGGAATTCCGGCTGCTTTGATCGGCATGGCCAGAGGTATGGCCGACGCCGTCCAGCAGACGCTGGTTGGTAAAAAGGCGCTTTTTACTGGCGAAAGGCAGGTGGAGCGGGTTGCCAACCAGATTCGCCTGACCGGCGCCCTCACGGATATTCACGCCGCTGAATTGATCATGCAACACCGGTTGGCAGAACTTGAGAAGTGGGCAGAGGCAGGAGCCGCGCCGACAGCAGTCGACGCCTTTGCTTCGCAGCGTGATGCTGCGTACGTCGCTCGACTTACCGGCAAGGTCGCCAGCGATCTGTCGCAGATGGCCGGGGCGACTTCCGTATATCTGGGCAGTCCGATACAGCGATTTCAGCGGGACATCAACGTGGGCATCACCCACGTGTCGCTGGTATGGGAGGAAGCGGCCGAAAACTACGGGCGGGCACTTTGGGGGTTGCCTGGCAAGGCCAGAGGTTGATGGGTAGCCTGAACAACAGACCCCTCACACAAAACAGCGGCTTATGCTCCTCCATCTCTCCCTGCTACAGTTCAACCCTGACCACGTTTTTCATGTAACGCGAACCGTTTGATGGATGCTCTTCTGCTCAGCCTCTCGGACCCCACCATCTGGGTAGGACTGCTCACCCTGGTCGTGCTGGAAATCGTGCTCGGCATCGACAACCTGCTTTTCATCGCCGTGCTGGCCGAGAAGTTGCCTCCGCACCAGCGCGAACTGGCGCGGAAGCTGGGCCTCAGCCTCGCCCTGGTCATGCGCCTGCTGCTGCTGTCTGCCATCTCCTGGATGGTCACTCTTGTCGAGCCCATCTTTACCCTGGCAAGTTTTGACTTTTCCGGACGCGACTTGATCCTCATCGGCGGCGGTCTGTTCCTGGTATTCAAGGCGACGATGGAACTGGACGAACGCCTGGAAGGATCCTCTCACGAGACCACTACCAGCAAGACCTACGCGGGTTTCTGGATGGTGATTTCCCAGATCGTCGTGCTCGATGCGGTGTTTTCCCTCGACGCAGTGATCACAGCGGTGGGGATGGTCAACGAGTTGTGGGTGATGATGACCGCCGTCATCATCGCCATGGGCGTGATGATCGCGGCTTCCAGGCCTCTCACGATCTTTGTCAATCGCCACCCCAGCCTGGTGATCCTGTGCCTGGGATTCCTGCTGATGATCGGATTTTCGCTGATCGTCGATGGTTTCGG
>CAMDVY010000468.1 GCA_945878745.1 Klebsiella pneumoniae
GTATGAGGAATATGAGGCTGCGCTCGAAGCGGCAGAACCCGGAATCACCGCGAATCCTCGCCCTGATCCCACGCCGGCAGAAGCCTTTTCGGTCTGGAGTGTGCTCACTTCCAAAGAGCTGGAATTCCTTTGCGGCGAAGGCGCAAAACCACCGGCTGGCGTAGTCGCATACGACTGGGGCGAGGGCTACGTTTATTTTACGGCCGCAGAAGCGCAGGCTCGAGGGCTGGCAGAAGCGGCATTCGCATAAACCTCAACGCGTCGCCACACTTGTTCGTTGTGTCCGCGTTCGCGCTTATTTGTTCCCTGGGCTCAGTTTCGCCTGGATGCGCAGGCGGAAGGATCAGACTGGCTCGGCAAGAAACACGGGAATCTTCCGAGTTGTCTTCGCCTGATAGTCGTTATAGGGCGGATACGCCTCGGCACTGATGGCCCACAGGCGGACTCGCTCAGCCTCTTCAGTCACCTCGCGCACGCGCATCTTGTGCACAACCGTTGCATCGCGAATTTCGACATCCGGATTGGCACGCAGATTGTAGACCCACACTGGATTCTTCGGTTGTCCGCCCATGGACCCCACGAGAACGTAACTCTGCTCGGCCTTGACGCGCATCAATGGAATCTTGCGCACGCTCCCTGACTTGTTTCCAAGATGCGTGACGATGATGCAGGGCATCCCGGTGTCCATGAGGGTAGTACCCTTGGTGCCACCGCTGCTCTCGTACAACTCTACCTGTTTGCGTACCCAGTCGAGTGCTGGCGGGAGGTACTCGGCCATGGTGTCTTGCTCCGGAGGGGTTTGATGACCGCTGCAGGGTAACATCATCCCGCTGGTCCTTACGCGCCACCGCAACGACAAGTCTGATGAACTCACACACAGGCAACAGATGACGCGAGTTATCCAGATCGCTATTCTGCTCAGCGTTTGTCGGGTGATCGTCAGCGTGCGGCTGTCGGCCAACCCCGTCTTTTCTTCGAGTCGAAAAGCCAATGGATCGCAGGATGCCAGCAGTCGCAGGTGAAGGACCTCCCAGGGAGTCCACCGAATCACCGCGTAGTCCGTTGCGTCGCCTCTGGACCTATCACACCCGCTATCGCCTTCCATTCTGGGGCGCTGTCACGCTGCTGTTGTCAGCGCGCTCTCTCGACGCGTTGATACCTTTGTTCCTGCGCGACAGTATTGATGCGATCCACGCAGCTCAGCCGCGCATCACCGCAGGCGATCTGCTGATCAGTGACGCTCAAACCATGTTGGTACTACCCGCGCTCGGGATACTCGCGTGTGTGATCGTCCGCCTGGTAGCGCTGGCCAACGCGCGTCGCATCATTCGCCGAATCGCCGTCTACGTCGCCTACGACCTGCGCAAGCGGGTGTACTCGCATCTGCAGTTGCAGGGCCCCGCCTTCTTCGCGCGCAATCCCACCGGCGACCTCATGGCGAGAGCGATCAACGATATCGCGCTGGTGCGTGAGTTCATTGGCTCCGGGTTACGAACCATGCTGGTGAATATCACGATCGCCGCAGTTGGTGTCATCGCCATGGTCTCGCTGGCGCCGCTGCTCACTGCCGTCCTGCTGCTGCCACTGCTGCCTATCGGTATCGTCGGCTGGCTCGCCGCCCGCCAGGTGTTTGCACGCTCGATGCGCGTACAACAGGGTTTTTCCGACCTGTCAGAACAGGTGCAAGGCAACCTGTACGGTATTCGCACAGTCCAGGCACTGGTGCAGGAGGAGCACGAGATCCGACGCTTCGATGCCGTCAGCGATGAATACAACGCCCGCTTTCACGCACTCGTTCGCCTAAACTCGTTCATCAGCGCCATCATGCCGTGGATGGCGGCATTCTCGACGGTGATCATCCTCGGATTCGGCGGCAGCATGGTGCGCGACGGCACCATGAGTCTGGGCACGTTCACGGCCTTTTTCTCTTATGTTGGCATGGTGCTCTGGCCGGTACGGGAAATCGGCCAGATGGTAACGCTGTGGCAGAGGGGCGCATCCGGCACGCAGCGCCTGTTCCAGATTCTCGATTCACTGCCAGAGGTGGTCGACCAACCGCGAGCGGATGCACCGGCGCAGATCAAGGGTGAACTGACACTGCATGGCCTGAACTATCGATACCCTGGCATCGAGCACAACGCTTTGTCTGGAATCGACCTCACGATTCACACAGGAGAAATCATTGCCATCATGGGGCGTGTGGGTGCAGGCAAGTCCACACTCCTGAACTGCTTCGTCAGATTGCTCGATCCCCCGGCGGGCACTTTGCGGGTCGATGGTGTCGACATCCGCGACTATCCTCTGGAGCAATTGCGACGTCAGATTGTTCTGGTTCCCCAGGATCCTTTTCTGTTTGCCGAACTGCTGAGGCACAACCTGAGCTACGACGATCCCGCACGACCGGATGAAGAAATCTGGGAAGCCGTTGAAGACGCTGATCTGCTGTCCACCGTCAAATCGTTCGAAGAAGAACTCGATACGCTGGTGGGTGAACGCGGCGTCACCTTGTCCGGTGGGCAGAAGCAGCGCAGCACACTGGCACGTGGTCTGATCCGGAACTCCCCCGTGCTGATCCTCGATGACTGTTTCAGTGCCGTGGATACACAGACCGAAGAGCAGATTCTCGAACGCCTGTTCGCGGCAAGACGAGGCAGGACCACGCTGCTGGTGACCAACCGGGTTTCCACTGCGCGGCATGCCGACCGAATTCTCGTGCTGGACGATGGTCAAGTCGCCCAGCTTGGCAGTCATGTCACCCTGATGGCGAGTGAGGGCTGGTACGCTGAGCTCGATCGCATCCAGAAACTCAAGCTGCAGGCTGGATTGCACGAAGATCAATCCACCCAAGCGCCGACCTTGAGCGTGCCGACATGAGCACGGACGCTGGCCTCAGAGCATCTGCTACCTCCGCAAAACGTGACTATGGCGTCTTCGACGCAGAGATCGCCGGCAAGGCGCTCGACACACAACTGCTCAAACGCCTGTTCCGCTGGGTAGGTCCGCATCGACGGACGATGACAATCAGCATCGTTCTCGTCGTGATCGCCTCGATCCTGGCCATCGTCATGCCCATCATCGTCTCGCGCGTGGTCATCGATGGACTCCTGGCCGGCGGCCAACCCGTTGCCATGCCCGACTTTGGCATGAACACACTGACCCATCAGCTGGCGGTACTGACCGGGCTCGATCTGATCGCCGCCGCCTGTCTTCTCTATCTTCTGGTGGTCACTCTCTGGGCAACCACTGCACACTATCATCGTGTCTATCTGACGACCGCGGTACTCAGCGCCCTGCGTGATCTGCGGCATGATCTGTTCACCCACCTGGAAACAAGACCCGCTTCGTTTTAC
>CAMDVY010000469.1 GCA_945878745.1 Klebsiella pneumoniae
GGCCATATTCGTATTCACGAAAACCTGAGCGACAGCATTGGCTTCATCGATGTTGCTGAGCTTCAGTTCGCTGCCCCCATTGAAGCCAAACCAGCCGAACCACAGGATGAACATGCCAAGGGTAGCCATGGGCATGTTTGCCCCTGGCATCGGGTGAATCTCTCCATCAGGTCCGTACTTCCCTTTTCGCGGTCCTAACAGAAGCACGCCCGCCAGTGCAGCTGTTGCGCCGCACAGATGCACCAGCCCGGATCCTGCAAAATCATTGAAGCCTGCCGCATCAAGCGCACCACCGCCCCATTTCCAGAACCCTTGTACCGGGTAAATGAACGCGGTCATGAACACGCAAAAAGCAAGAAACGTCCACAGCTTCATTCGTTCCGCCACGGCACCAGAGACAATCGACATGGCGGTCGCAACAAAAACCACCTGGAAGAAAAAGTCGGATCGCGCCGAGTAGTAGGTGTCACCACCTGAAGCGACGACCGCATCCACCGTATGTTCATCGCCAATCAGGAAGCCTAGGATCGGCATCCAGGCACCTTCTCCAGCAGACCCGGGATACATGATGGAATAACCCACCAACAGGTACATCACAGTGGCTATGGCATAGAGCGCAATGTTCTTGGTCAGGATGACGCTGGTGTTCTTGGCTCGTACAAGACCAGCTTCCAGCATGGCAAACCCTGCTGCCATGAACATCGCCATGGCACCCATAACAAGGAAGTAAAAGGTGTCCAGGGCATAATTGGTCTGAGTCAACGCTTCCATTTTTCAGGCCTCCTATATGGCTTCAACGCCGGTCTCGCCAGTGCGGATGCGCATGACATCTACCAGCGGGAGAACGAATATTTTTCCATCACCGACCTTGCCGGTACGGGCTGCTTTTTGTATGGCCTCGATGACGATCCCGAGCTGGGAGTCGTCGACGGCCACCTCAATTTTTACCTTGGGCAGAAAATCGACAACGTATTCGGCGCCCCGGTACAACTCGGTATGACCTTTCTGACGACCAAATCCCTTGACCTCGGTGGCGGTCATGCCGGCGATGCCAATCTCGGAGAGATGTACCCGAACATCGTCGAGTTTGAATGGTTTGATGATTGCAGTAACAAGATGCATGGCAGTTCCTCTTTGCTTGCACAACTACAAAGCGTTTTTAGCACGTTCCATGCCAAGAGCGGGCACCTTCGATGAACTGTTGGGAGACTGTCACTACGCTGCGAGAAACTTCCGTGGACCTTACGCGCAAAAAAAAGGCGCCCCTGTGGGGCGCCTGATTTCTCCACGAGTGGAAACCTATGGATTACATGCTGTACGCACGCTCGCCATGCTGGGTGACATCAAGACCTTCGCGTTCGTTCTCTTCCGACACGCGCAGACCTACGATAAGGTCTACCACCTTGAAGCAGATGAACGCGACTACACCAGACCAGATCACTGCCGTGCCAACGGCCTGCACCTGAATCCAGAGCTGCGCACCAATTTCAGTCGTCACGAAGGTGTTGTTGACGTAATCAGGAATGCCTGCACCACCCATGCTCCAGCTATTGAACACGCCAGTCAGCAGCGCGCCGAGAATTCCGCCGATGCCATGGATTCCAAACACGTCGAGCGCATCATCTGCTCCCAACAGTTTCTTCAAGCCGGTGACACCCCAGAAACAGCACACACCTGCCAGTGCACCGATGATCAGTCCGCCGCCTACACCAACCCAGCCGCACGCCGGAGTAATGGCAACCAGACCGGCCACTGCGCCTGAAATCGCGCCAAGCATCGAAGGCTTACCTTTGAGAATCCACTCCGCCATCATCCAGGTGAGTGTGGCTGCAGCCGTTGCGCCAAGGGTATTGATGAACGCCAGGGTAGCCGTACCACCTGCTTCAAGTGCAGAGCCCGCATTGAAGCCGAACCAGCCCACCCACAGCATCGATGCACCAATCATGGTCATGGTCAGATTGTGCGGAGTCATAGCCTCACGCCCATAACCAACACGCTTGCCAACCATGTATGCACCAACAAGTCCGGCGACAGCCGCGTTGATGTGAACGACAGTGCCACCTGCGAAATCCAGCGCGCCTTTGGCATACAAGAAGCCGGACGCTGCCATGGCTGCATCGTAGGAATCCTGATCGGTGATGGCATCCGGACCTGGCCAGAACCACACCATGTGCGCCATCGGAACGTAAGCGAAAGTGAACCACAACGCTGAGAACAGCAGCACCGCCGAGAACTTCATGCGCTCAGCGAAAGCTCCAACAATCAGCGCAACGGTGATCGCCGCGAAAGAAGCCTGGAAGGCGACAAACGTGAACTCAGGGATGTATACGCCCTTGCTGAAAGTCGCAGCATTGGCTACGCCATTCGTGACTGGATCGAAGATTCCAGCCAGCAGAACCCGGTCAAATCCGCCAATGAAGGCGTTGCCCTGCGTAAACGCCAGCGAATAGCCGTAGACGACCCACAGGACCGAGATCATCGAGAAGATCACAAACACCTGCATCAACACCGACAGCATGTTCTTGCTGCGAACGGTTCCGCCGTAGAACAGCGCAACGCCGGGAATGGTCATCATGATGACCACCAATGTGGCCGTCAGCATCCAGGTAGTGTCGCCCTTGTTGGGCACAGGAGCGGCCACCGGAGCCTCTTCCTCAACCGCAACGGCTTGCTCAACAACGGGTTCAGCGATCTCTTCCGACGGCGCGACCGCATCCATCACTCCACTTTCAGCCGCTGTCGCTTCGAGACTCTCAGTCTCCTCGACAGGCGTGACCACCGACTCGTCCTGTGCTAGCGCAATGCCGGACGACAAGAGGACCAACGCCAGACCCAACGAAGCAAATACTTTTTTCATGTTCACTCCCCTTTCAATACAACGTGCCTGGATAGAGCCGTGTGAACACACGCGACTCCATCCAGACTGGTGACGCCGAAGCGATAGGTCGCGCAGTTGTTCTGAATAAATGCACGCATTTCTTATGCTCCTAAATGGCTTCCACACCGGTCTCACCGGTGCGGATACGGATGACGTCTGCCAGCGGTAGGATGAATATCTTTCCATCACCGACCTTGCCGGTATGGGCTGCCTTCTGTATGGCTTCAACGACCACATCGAGTTGCGAATCATCGACAGCTACTTCGAGCTTGATCTTGGGCAGAAAGTCGACGACATACTCCGCGCCGCGGTAAAGCTCTGTGTGTCCTTTCTGTCGCCCGAACCCTTTGACTTCGGTGACAGTCATTCCGGTAATGCCGATTTCGGAAAGGTGTGTTCGAACATCATCGAGTTTGAACGGTTTGATAATGGCAGTAACAAGTTGCATGGCTATTCCCCCTTCGTCGCGTA
>CAMDVY010000470.1 GCA_945878745.1 Klebsiella pneumoniae
CGCCTATGGATGGCGTCAGCATATAAGTCAGATTGAAGGAGACCATGGTTGCCCCGTCTACCTCAACGTCGGCATTCAACGCGCTGATGCAGCCATTGTCTGACTTCGGTTGCACCGTGTGCAGACCGGTCCTGACGAACCAATCACCCGACTCCCGCGCACTCACACCAACAGGCACGCACAGCACCAGCATCAAAACAATCATACGCACGGTATTTTCCTCTCTGTGATTCCTTGACGTGAAAATTCTGGTTTCTTTTCACTGCAAGGCAGATAGGTAGTTTCCAGATCAGGCGCGACGAGCCGACAGAATCCGACGAGACTGCAACATTCGCTTCATTTCACGGTCATTCAGTTCGATCACTTCCAGGGTTGAAGTGGAGAGGTGCGCGATGCGTCGACCTGCATGATCAAGCCAGACGGTCCACGGGTCAGCATGGCCAATCGCAGTTCCGGTCTGACGCCAGTCGTTCATCCAGTCTTCGACACCACGTCGCTGGATCGACGATAACGACTCCAGCCACTCCATGATCCGAGCGGCACCCGTGGTGACTTCCACGCTCGCCAGGAATTCGGTTTCAGTAATATCCTGAGCGATTCGCTCAATCTCCGGACCATGGTCACTGCCGGTGCTACTCATGGGTTGACCGCCAGTACATCGCATTTCGCTCGAGCAACTATCTTCTCTGCCGAATTCCCGATACCAACGAGCTGCTTGAACCTGTGAGCATGAGTACCTACCACCAGCAGATCGGCGTTGATCTGGTGAGCAATGACGTTCACGGCCTGACCCACCTTGCCGATCGGAATGTGACGTTGTGCCTTCGGAATGGCATACGTTTCGAGAAGTTCATTCAATCCACTTTCGATATGCAGCCGGGCTCGAAGCTGTGCCTCTCGCTTGTCAAGAATATCCAGGTCGATCAGTGCATTCGGTAATTCCGCCACCGCCACGACGTGTACTTTCGCTCGCTCCAGCGTCGCCATCGTGTGTGCCGCATCAAGCACTCGACGATTCAGACGCTGATGGACCCGATCCTGCCGTGTCAGATCAACCGCAGCGAGCACAATGCCACTTTGCTTGCGCCTTCGAGTAGTCGTCAGTAAGACGGGAATCGTTGAAGTTCTGAGCAGAGCCCAGTCCAGGGGAGTATGCAGCAAGGTTCCCGACTGATGAATGGACTTGATCAGAAGGTCCGCATCATTCTTGGCGGACATGCCTGCAATCGAACCTGCAATGTCCTTACTCCACAACACTGATGTTCGGGCACGCTCGAATTCGGGGATATCAACGATCTGGGAGATTAGCCAATCGCGCCGCTCAACAATCATCGCCTGTTTGATCGCTCGATCCTGATCACGCGCGAAAACACCATCGCTCTCCGCCAGCCGACTCCAGCAGAACGACAACAGGTGTACACGCGCACCACTTTCCTTGACCAGACGCCGGGCCCTGGCAAGCGCCGTCTGTGGGTGTTTTGGCTTGTCCAGAATGGTCAGAACCGACTGTAGTTTCATGGCTACTCCTTACGCCCCGGCCGCACAACGGATGCAGGTCGACGTGGTGGGCAGCGCCGCCAGCCGCTTTTCATCAATCAACAGACCACAGACCTGGCAAAGGCCATAGGTGCCAAGCTCCAGGCGCGTCAACGCACTGCGCAATTCCGATTCCTCCGCCGCGAGTCGTACAGCCAGGATTGACATCGTTTCGGCATCTTCCAATTCAATGGCCTGCTCGGAAAAATTTGCCGGCAGCGGCTCATCTCGATGTTCAACATGCTTCGCCACCCGTTGTCGGCGATCCACTACGCTTCCCAAGCGTTCGTTCAACTGTTTGGCAATCGTGGTCATGTTCATTTGAAGGGCAACCCTGGTGAGTACATATTCGCCAGTGATCGTAGGAATGCAGAGCTCTCGCTACCATCAGCAATTCCCACCAGGGCTTGCGGATATCTCGTAGTGTGGTTGTCACGGATTGGCTGCAGAATTGTCTGTGTGACGGGGTTCCGTTCCTTCTCTCTCGATCTCTCCCCCCAGGGAGCGGGACCTCGCCTTTTTTTTCAATTGGCAAGCTCAACCGACTGCAGTTTCAGTAAAAGCCCGTATCAGTCCAGGCCAATTTCAGCCCTGGAGAGGCGGACGTTGCTTCATGATTTGCAGCAAACCGTCCAGAGCGACATCCACGGCGCACGAGCGTACCTGTTCACGGTGGCCGGCAATCTGATGACGCGCGGTAGACGTATAAGTTTCTCCACGCACGGCCCACGCAAACCAGACCGTACCTACAGGCAACATCGGTTCTCCTCCGCCTGGACCTGCAACCCCGGTGATGGCCACACTGACGTCCGCCGTTGAGCGTACAAGAGCCCCTTCAGCCATCGCTCGTGCCACAGGTTCGCTGACAGCCCCGTACGTTTGCAGAACAGACTCGGATACCCCGAGCATGCGCTGCTTGGCAGTCATGCCGTAGGTCACAAACGAAGCCTCAAACCAGTCCGAACTGCCCGGCACAGCAGTGCAGTTCGCCGCCAGCAATCCGCCTGTACACGATTCTGCACATACCAGGCGCTCCGTGCGCTGTGTGAGCAGTTGCGAAAGCTCGAGGCATAGGGATTCCGTTAGTCCCCTTTCTTTCATACGCAAGCGCCAGCTCGTGTCATCGACGCTCATCAAGCAGTGCGACAAGACTCGCATATCGACTCAGGCGACTCTCCCGCAGCGGATCAGGAACCTCGGGCTCGCCGGCTTCAATTTCACGCCAGTCGGCCGGTGTGAACAGCCGAACCGCCATGGGGAAGAGTTGTTGCTCTTCGCGCCGCATGTGTTCTTTCTGCATGGCGAGATAGATTTTTGCATCCTGGTCAAGCTGCACCCCGGCATCACGTTGTCTGGACAGCAACGCGTCGATATCCACCTCCATGCGGGTCGTTGCGGCTCCAAGCTCAGCATGTTGGGCGACGGTCAACTCGACAATGATGCGTTCGCTGGGCGTCAGCCCCTTGTCGATGAGGCGCTCGATGATTCGATCTTCACGCGGATGATGCACCCGATCCGGATACTCAGCGATGTAGTCGATCAGGTTGGCCAGCAGATCAAGCGTGTCTGGATCCCGCTTTGAAATCTGAGGTAACCGCATCTCCAGTGCTTCAATCACTTTTCCCAGTGTCTTGTGATCTTCCAGCAGCAATTGCAAAGCAAGACCAGGCGCACTTTCGGTACTGCCAGCACGTGTACCGGAGTTTTCAGCAGTCACCGAGGGCTCCATGAACAGTGCCGGAGTGCTGACGAATGAAGTCCATCAGTGCCTGTACGTCGATAATCGGTTTTTGAATCACCAGGTT
>CAMDVY010000471.1 GCA_945878745.1 Klebsiella pneumoniae
GCATTGATCCCACGGATGAAATCCTTGGGTAACCCTCGCTCTTGCTCAAATCGGTTAAATGCTTCGAATGGACTGGTGGTAATGACGCCACCGAAATCCCAGATGACTGCCTGGATGGCCATGCGGACGAATCTGCCTGTGCTGGTTAATCAGGGTTTAGTGTGGCGAACGTCATCACCGCGAGCAAGATAGACAACGTACTCACTGATGTTCTTTGCGTGATCGCCGATACGTTCCAGGGCGCGGGTGGCCCAGGTCATGTTCATCGATAGCTCAAGCGTAGCTGGCTTGGTGCGCATGTCCTGCAACAGGCGCTCCACGATCGACCGATAGATGCGATCCACCTCCGCATCGGCCTTGATGGCCTGTAAGGCACTGTCCACGTCCGAACGGGCAAACGCATCGAGGGCCTGAGCCACCATCATCTGAACCCGCTCCATCAAATTGTCGATATCCACATAATGGTCGTCGGGAAAAGTCTGGCTGCCGGACTTGAGTGCCAGGTTGGCAATCCGCTTGGCCTCGTCGCCTATTCGCTCCAGATCATTGGTCGCTCGAAGCACGGCAATCATCATGCGCAGGTCTGACGCCGCGGGTTGTCTCCGGGCGATGATCTGGATGCACTGGTAGTCCAACTCCTTCTCAAGACGATTGACCTGCTTTTCCACTTCGAGGACGAGCATCGCTTTCTCGGGGTTCTGACGGAGCAGTGCTTCGCGAGCGTTTTTCAACTGTTGCTCAAGCAATCCACCCATCTCCATGAGAAGGGTTCGTACGGACTGCAACTCTTCATCAAACTGCTCTGAGATATGCCTGTTCATGGATGCCACTACCCTCGTATCAGCGAATCTGTCCAAAGTAAGACCTATGGCGAATTGAATGCGAGTTCGACATCAGTTCAATACCAGTTCAATGCAAGTCGTCGGGCCTGGGTTAGCTTAACCCTGGCGGAGCGTTCGGAAACGTGCACCCCTCAACGCATGGTAAGCGTAACGAACGGAATCGTGTAGCGATGATTCAACCGGCGAGTCAGCCAATGCTCTCCAGCAATCTGCCTGCCGGGGCCAGTTGTGCTGACGAAAAGTAGCAAAAGAAGCGGCTGCCCTTGCCTGGCTCGCTTTCGATTTGCAATACGGTGCCATGGCGTTTCAGGACGTGTTTGACGATGGCCAGCCCAAGTCCTGTTCCTCCCTGAACACGCGCTCGAGCGAGATCGACACGATAAAATCGTTCGGTCAAACGAGAGAGGTGCTCTCGTGCAACACCAATGCCCTGATCACTCACCGCCAGACAACAACCTTCTGGCGTATCGGCCCAGGAGAGGCGGATTTCCCCACCATCCGGACTGTAACGGATTGCGTTCGAGAGGAGGTTGCCCAAGGCGCTTTCCAACTCGCCCGGGACGCCCATCAGGCGCTGTGAGCTGAGAGTATCCAAAATGATGTGATGTCGTTTCGAAGCGATACCACTGACCTGGCTGACCACTCGATTGAACAGACCAGGCATCGAGATGGGCGTTGTGCCGTCCAGAGCGGTTCCGCTTTGTGACTCAAGTCGAGTGAGCAACAACAGGTCCTGGAGGAGGGCATGCATGCGCTGCGCCGGGGGCACAATTTTGTCGACGATCTGTCGAGTCGTCCGCGCATCCAGGTCATCTTCCTGCAGCGTCTCGAGATAGCCGAGAATGACAGTCAGCGGCGTTCGCAGTTCATGGGAAACGTTGGCGACAAAGTCCTGCCGCATGGAGAGCAGGCGATTGAGTTGTGTGAC
Organism: Klebsiella pneumoniae; assembly: GCA_945878745.1. Classification (GTDB taxonomy): domain Bacteria; phylum Pseudomonadota; class Gammaproteobacteria; order Pseudomonadales; family Azotimanducaceae; genus SYFY01. Next base: position 1,771 of record CAMDVY010000471.1, read on the forward strand.
ATCCCGGATCAGCATCAGGCTGCGGTTACCGCCCATCGGTACCAGTCGAGCTTCCAGCCGAATGCTGTCATCGAAAGGAGAGGGGAATTCGACCGGATCCCGGTGCGCCGGATTACGCAGCAAAGTGACGATATGGGGGTGTCTCACCAGCTCACTCAAAGGAAGACCACGATCGGTGCGTCTGATCTGAAGCTGTCGGGTGGCAGCGCTGTTGTAACGTTCGATGCACCCGTTACTGTCCAGGACTATCGCGCAGTCAGGTAACGCTTCTGTCACTGCACGCAGATGCTTGAGCATCTGCATGGCGCGTTTTGTGCGTACGCGCTGTCGCCGGGCACTGCGAAACAAAATATCTGCGCCTGCTCGCCAGGCATCCATCGCGAACTCCGGTCGTCGGAGCGGGCGCAACGCCCAACGCCTGAAGGTGACGTATTGCCGGTGCTGGAGCAATGTCCAGATCAGGAGTCCGCCAGCGAGACCAAGACCGAAGTGACCGAAAATCAGCCCGGTCAGGCCTCCAACGATCAAGAGCCCGAAAAAAAATACGTAGTCGAGGGGCGAGTAGTAATTCACGGACAGAAGCGGTAGCCAAGTCCACGAACCGTTTCGATATGCTTGTCCATCCCGTGTGGCTTGAGTGCTTTGCGTAGTCGCAGCACATGGACGTCTACCGTTCGCTCTTCCACGTAGATGCTTCTTCCCCAGACTCGGTCCAGCAATTGTGCACGGTCGAATGCCCGATTGGGCGATGTCATGAACAATTCCAGCAGACGGAATTCGGTGGGTCCGAGTTTTACCGGCTCTCCGCGCACCAGCAACCGATGGGATTTCAGGTCGAGTGCCATATCCGGATACTGGATTATTCCGTCTTCGGGCTGACCGACCCGTCGCAGCAGGGCGCGAATTCGAGCAATCAACTCGCGGGGTGAAAATGGCTTGGTCAGATAGTCGTCGATACCAGAGTCGTAACCTTTGAGCTTGTCAGCCTCTTCGCCTCGCGCGGTCAACATGATGATGGGCAGATCCCGGGTGTGCTGATCGCGCCGAATGGTCTGCGCCAGATCGATGCCACTCATGCGGGGCAACATCCAGTCGATGATCACCAGACTTGGCAGGATGCCATCCAGACGTCGCAGCGCAGCCTCGGCACTTTCTGCCTCGGCGACGTTGAATCCGGCCCGACCCAGCGAAAAGACCAGCATCCCCCGAATATCGGCATCGTCTTCAACTATCAGTATGGTATTCGTCGTGTGGTCCATTGCTCGCGCCTGTTTTGGTTCAGCCTGTCGTTGATACGGGCTGTCAGCTGAGTGTATGCACACCGTCATACACGGGCCGGCTTCGTCACATTCAGTCGCTGACCCGCACGCCCGGCGATTGTTACATTCACAATTGGGCTAAGTGAACGCGTTGTTTGTCACAATTGAATGACAGAGAGGAACCGGGTTGAACAGAGTGTGAAAGTAATGCCATTCTTCGATCCTGTTTCGCAATGCTACTTCGACAGGAGATATGCGTGGGTACCAAGGTCCAGCTTACCGCAGATGACGGCT
>CAMDVY010000472.1 GCA_945878745.1 Klebsiella pneumoniae
GATCAGCGCCTTTTTCTCGTTCACGCTGGCGGTGATGTTGTGCGGGCTCGTTGGCGTGCCACGTCTCGCGGAAAAACTCGGCAAAGCGAGAGCGATAGTGGCGGGCGGCGTACTCACGATCATCGGTTGCACCGGTTTGTGGCTGACCCCGCATGATGCGATCGTGCCGATTTTCCTGTGGGGTGCGCTGATCAATCTCGGTGCGACACCCATTGCCGTGCTGGGCTGGGCAATGATTCCCGACACGGTGGAATACGCGCAGTTGCGCCACGGGGTGCGGGCTGACGGGGCCATCTTTTCGTTCGCAAGTTTTTTTCAGAAAGTTGCGAAGGGCGTGGGTGGGGCCGCGATCGGCTTTGCGTTATCACTGGCCGGTTATGTGGCCAACGCTGATCAACCGGCCAGCGGGGTCGCCATGATCCACACCATGATGACGCTGGTGCCCATCGGCATCGTTGTGATCATGATCATCGCCGCACTCATGCATCGGCTGGATCGCCGCCAGCATGATGCGATCCTTGCGCAACTGGCTGATCAGAATTGAAGCAACACACCTGAAGGCGGGTCGAGGTTAAGATACGGCCACTGCACGTGAACATGTGAAGTCATAACTTTCTAATTCAAAACGGGGGAAAACCATGGGCAGACTGGATGGAAAAGTAGCCGCGATTACCGGTGCGGCATCAGGTTTTGGCGCTGCAGCTGCGCGCCTGTTCGTCAAGGAAGGCGCCAAGGTTGTGCTGGGTGATATCCAGGACGACAAGGGCAAGGCGATTGCGGCAGAGCTCGGCAGCTCAGCCGTATTCGTGCATTGCAACGTGACCAGCGAAGACGACATCGCAAAACTCGTCGATACCGCCGTCGCGAAATTCGGCCAGCTCGACATCATGTACAACAACGCCGGCATCGTCGGTGCTGTTGGTCCGATCGACACCACCCCTGCAAATGAATGGACGCGCACGGTCGACATTCATCTGCACGGCACCTTCTACGGCATGAAACACGCAGCACGCGTGATGAAGCCGCGAAAGACTGGCAGCATCGTCAGTATGGCGAGCACTGCCGGCATCATGGGTGGCCTGGGTCCGCACGCATACTGCGCCGCCAAGCACGCCATCGTCGGCCTGACCAAGAACGTCGCCGCCGAGCTGTGCCACTTCGGCATCCGCGTGAATGCGATTGCACCAGCCGGCATGGCAACGGCCATGGTTGCGGACGTAACCGTTGGTGATCACACCAACCTCGATGCCACCATCAAGGCACTGGCTGCGAACTCGCCGCTGAAAGGTCGTGCGGGTGTTGCCGGTGACGTCGCCAATGCAGCGCTCTGGCTGGCGAGTGATGAGTCTGGTTATACCACCGGCCATACGCTGACCACGGATGCAGGTACCACGACCGGTGCCAGCCCGAATCCGCCGCCGTTCTCTGACTATCAGCCGATGATTGGTGAGGCTGGGAAACGCGGGTTGTAGGGCGCCCATCACGATCAGGAGGTCGCTCCTTCTACATGGTCGCGCTCTTGTAGGCGATCGCTCTCACAGGGTCTCACGCTCCTGTAGGAGCGGTCTCCGACCGCGATCTTCCTTTCAGATCCTCAATGAATCTCCGCCGCATCTCCCCACGCCTTGCGCAGCCGCTCGATATTGAACCCGGCTTCCTTCGCGGCGTTGATGATGACGCGCTCGGTGCGCTGGATTTTCGCAGCGGCGTCCGGCAACTTGTCAGCCACCGCTTTGGGAATGACCACCGCGCCATGCTGGTCGGCATGAATCAGATCACCATCAACCACCCGCATCCCGGCCACGGTGATGCCCTTGCCGAAATCCACGACATGTACATAGGCATGTGATGGGCCAATGCGATTGGCCAGCATCTGGAAGCCTTCGGCGTTGTCGGGAATATCACGTACGCTGCCATCGGTAACAAGCCCGAGGCAACCAAGCCCCTTGTGGATGTTGGAATTCACCTCACCCCAGAATGCGCCGTAACCACGCAGCGGACCATCGAGATCCTGGATCAGGATAATGGCGGGTTTCGGGCCGGCATCGATGTAGGCGTAGTAACTGTCAGACAGATCACGGGCTGCCTTGCCGCGAACATCTGATGGATGCGCCGCACGAATGCTGGCCGTGCGTGCATAACCCACCATGGGTGGCAGTCCCGGCCTGGTACAGACCAGCGGTTCAACGGTATAGCCGTAACCGCGACGTTCAGGCGCCACCACTTCGAGCGCATTACAGATGGTGGGGGTGTCGAGTGCACGCAAGGCATTGAACAGGGCTTCATCCACGACGTTTCTCCAGCAATTGTTCCAGTTTGTTCTTCATTTCCACACGATGGTCTTCACCAAGCCACTGCAGCATCAGCGCCTTGAGTGACATGGTCACGCTGATCGGATCATCGAACATCAGGTGATGGTAAGTACCGGGCACGATGAACATCGGCAGATGGCCGCCGGTGATTCCCGACATGTAGGGGCCGAACAGCGCGCCTTCATCGGTGGACTTTTCGCCGAGCACCACAGCACTTCGACAGTGCAGGGATGCAAACTTGTCGCGCTGATCGATGCCCATTTCCAGGTGATCGAACAGGCTTGGGTCGAACTTCCAGGTAAAGCCGCCTTCGACGGGTTTGATGCCGGCTTCGCCCATGTGCCGCAAGACCAGCGGATGCACGCCGGGCTGTTCCGGAATGAGGCGGAAGCGGCCGAGAATTTCTTCGCGCGTCGCGTAGACACGCAGCTTGCGTTTGGCAACGACGCCTTCCCGCTCGGCGCGCAACCCCCATTCCACGTACTGCTCCGGCGGGGCGATGGTGAAATCCATCAGCACCAGGCCGGCCATCTCGCGGCTGAAGTGATGGGCCGTTTCCAGCGCAACAAAGCCGCCAAAGCTGTGGCCGACCACCACCGGCCGGGGCCTAAGTTTCGCGGCCTGACAGACGGCCCAGACCTCACGCGCAAAGCCTTCACCCGAATACTTCTCGCGCCAGCCGCTGTCGCCATTACCCGACAGATCGATCGCCGCCACCCGGAACTGATCGGCGAGGAACGGCGCCACAAACCGCCACCATTCCAGGTGTGCGTTGCTGCCATGAATGAGGACAACGCCGGGCAGACCCTCCTTGCCCCAGGTCATGAAGCGGATGGGAATGCCATCGACGTCTGTCCATCCCTCCACCGAGGGCACGTCGAGCGCACGCTGATACCAGAATGGCTGGTCCACTGAAATATCCAAAAATCCGGAGCGCGGGAATGTAGCAGAATCGGGTGCGGGGCGGCCAATGGCACACCCCGCGGACTTCCGACCACGGTCAGATTC
>CAMDVY010000473.1 GCA_945878745.1 Klebsiella pneumoniae
TACAACGTCTCCCGTTTGCAAGGGGTTGAGTTTGTCACCGTGCCAGAGACGGATGGCCGGCTCGATATGGCAGCGTTGAATGAACTTCCACCCGCCGTATCGCTGGTGATCCAGCAACCCAACTTCTTCGGCGGCCTGGAAGCTGTGGATCAATTAACCGATTGGGCACATGCGGCTGGCATGAGCGTGATTGCCGTTGTGAACCCACTCGCCATGGCAGTGCTCAAGCCGCCGGGCCAATGGGGTCAGACCGGCGCAGACATCGTTTGCGGCGATGGTCAGCCGCTCGGAATTCCGATGGCGTCAGGTGGCCCCAGCTTTGGGTTCCTGTGTTGCAAACAGGCCATTGTTCGTCAGATGCCCGGCCGCATCATTGGCAAGACGGTGGATCTCGAAGGCCGTGTTGGGTACGCGCTCACGTTGCAGGCACGTGAGCAACATATCCGCCGAGCCAAGGCGACCTCGAATATCTGTACCAATCAAGGCCTTCTGGTGACCGCAGCGACGATTCATCTGGCGATCATGGGTCCGGAAGGGCTCGGTCGTGCTGCCAGGGCATCACATGCAAATACGCGATCTCTGGTCGCAGCCCTAACGGCGATACCCGGCGTAAGACGAACTTTTTCAGGTCCGTTCTTCCATGAGGCGGTACTGACGTTACCAAAGCCCGCTGCCGAGGTTCGCGATGTATTGCTCGAACGCGGTCTGCTGGCCGGATTGCCACTGTCTGCATTCGATCCTTCGCGTCCCAACGAACTGCTGGTTTGTGCAACGGAAAAACGAACCCCTCGAGACATCGAGACCTATGCACGTTTGCTGAAGGAGGCGCAGGCATGAAAAGCCTGTTCGAGCTGAGTCAGCCTGGGCGCGGTGCGCGCGCTCAACATGTGCCGGTGGCGAGTGATGCGCTGGACGACTTGCCCGCAGATGCACTGCGCAGTGCGCCACCCGCGCTGCCAGAGTTGTCGGAGTTGCAGGCGGTCCGCCATTTCACGAATCTTTCGCGCCGCAATTTTGCCATCGATACCCAGTTCTATCCGCTGGGCTCGTGCACCATGAAATATAACCCGCGTGGCGCTCATCGAGGGGCAAGCCTTCAAGGTTTCCTTGGTCGGCATCCGCTTGCGCCAGAATCAGCTAGTCAGGGTTACCTGGCGTGTCTTTATGAGCTGCAGGAAATCCTCAAGGACGTGACCGGAATGCAAGGCGTCTCATTGGCACCAATGGCAGGTGCCCAAGGGGAGTTTGCCGGCATAGCGATGATTCGCGCCTACCACGAAGCGCGTGGCGACGATGCCCGCAATGAAATCCTGGTCGCCAGCACTGCACACGGCACCAATCCAGCCACGGCGACGATGTGTGGCTACAAGGTCACTGAAGTCCCCGTCAACAGTGAGGGCGACGTAGACGTCGAGGCACTGCGGCAACGCGTTGGCCCGCAGACTGCAGGGCTGATGATGACAAACCCCTCCACGTGCGGTGTGTTTGAGCGATCGATAGCCGAGATTGCAGGCATCGTGCATCAGGCGGGTGGTCTCCTGTATTACGACGGCGCCAATCTGAACGCTATTCTGGGCAAGGTGCGACCCGGCGATATGGGGTTCGATGTGTTGCATATGAACCTGCACAAAACTTTTGCGACGCCACACGGTGGTGGTGGACCTGGTGCAGGCCCGGTCGGTGTGGGTGAGCGCCTGCTGCCATTCCTGCCTGTGCCGATGGCGGGAATCGACGCGGCAACAGGACTTTATCGTTGGCTGGATGAAGATGACGTACCGCAGTCCATTGGTCGTCTATCGACTTTTGGTGGCAACGCCGGAATTCTGCTGCGAGCTTACATCTATGCGCGAATGCTGGGCCGGGAAGGCATGCACCGGGTCGGAGACTTTGCCACGCTCAATGCCAATTACCTCGCGTCGAGGCTATCCCAGGCCGGCTTCGAGCTGGCCTATCCAGATCGACGAGCTACCCACGAGTTCATCATCACGTTCAAGGACACCGCGAAGAAGCACAACGTCTCTGCAATGGATATCGCCAAGCGGCTGCTGGACTATGGATACCACTCACCAACCACCTACTTTCCGTTGTTGGTCCCGGAGTGTTTCCTGATCGAGCCCACCGAAACCGAGAGCAAGGAAGAGCTGGATGGTTTTGTTGCGGCAATGCGCGCGATCATGCGTGAGGTCGAAGAAAATCCTGAACTGGTGCGCTCTGCACCCCATACGTTACCCGTCAGACGACTGGATGATGTGAAAGCTGCGCGTGATCTTGATCTGGCATGGCCACTCTGAACGCAAATCTTGGGACGGGCTGATCGATGTGATCAGTCTTGATTAGGAGTATTTTCTGTTCGGCCAGGCGTTACTAGCCCCTCGCGCCAGACCGGCGCTCCCCGAGTAGACAAGGAGCGTTCAGTATGTTGAAGACGATGTACGTGCGACGTTTTGTCAGGTCGATGCGGAGCGCATGGAACAACTTTATTTCTTGTGCTGCAGGTTTGGCGGCATTGCTGAGTTTGGCTGAGGTCCCGTTTTCCGCCGCCTTGGCGGAGTCGAATCTCGCTGTAATTGCTGATCGACATTGGGTAAAGGTACAGGCTGATCAGTTCTCGCTCTACAGCAGCTCCAAGCCGTGGGTCACAAGAGAGGTCTTCGAAGATTTGCAAATCAGGGCGATGCTCCTGCCTGAGATGGCAGAACTGCGGCAGGGCCGGAGGAAGCTCCCCGTAGAATTTTTCCTGTTTGGTCATTCCATGGACAAGATAAAGTTCGCGTCATCAACGCTGGATTCAAGTGCGTCCAAGATGACGATGCGCGGTTTCACAGCCATGATCGCTGGGGCGCGTTCTTCTTGGCTCACCGATGTGAGCCAGCAATATTCGCATTTTCGATTACGGGAAACTGATTTTGGAGACTACCCGCTCTGGTATGAATATGGCTTCATCGGGCATCTTGGAAAAATGCGGATCAAGAATGGCTTCTTTGGGGCCGACGACGCTGGGGCTGCGCTTGTGATGGGGTGGCGTCCAAGCCTTCTTCGAGAGGTGATCAATTCCAAATTCGAACGGCTCGAATACTCACCAGGGCGGTCATTCGAGAATGGGGCGTGGGCTTTGTTTCATTTGCTTCAGCATAGAAAGGGTAAGGACGGATACGATTTCAACACTGCTACTAAACGCTACCTTGAAGCATGGCGCGCTGGTGATCGAGACCAAGCTGCGTTCGAACGCGAGTATGGAGTCACTTTGAAGTCGCTACCCAGCGAAGGCGTTAAGTATGGGTACACCTTTGGACGTCTGCCACGGCAAATCCCGGTGGA
>CAMDVY010000474.1 GCA_945878745.1 Klebsiella pneumoniae
GGCCATATCGTCTGGACGCATCAATCGATCCCCGGTGATGCGTGGAACATGGCCTGTTATATCGGCGGGGGGACCAATTGTCCGGTCGAAAATGGGCCTGATCTCGATATCGGCGCGCCGCCCGTGTTGACCCGGCTGGCAGGTGGAGAGGATGTTCTGATCGTTGGCCAGAAGTCGGGGCATGTGTTTGCCCTGGATCCCGAAGATGGTCGGTTGCTCTGGCGAAACCGGTACGGGCGAGGTGGATTTGCCGGTGGTGTGCATTGGGGGCTCGCGGTTTCGGCAGACACGATCTTTGCGCCGAATGCAGACACCGTGTTTACGGAGAAAGTCGTGGAGGCTCGCAAGCCCGGGTTGTTCGCCATAGATCCGGCCGATGGTCGGGTCAAGTGGTTCGCACCGGCACCGGAGGTCTGCGAAGCGGGTGACAGGCCAGCCTGTGATCCGGGCTATTCGGCACCGGTGACCGCGATACCCGGCGTGGTGTTCGCTGGAGCATTCGATGGGCATCTCCGGGCACACGATGCGTCGAACGGAAAAATCCTCTGGGATTTCAACACACATGGTGAGTTTCCTTCGGTATCAGGTGAGATCGCTCGGGGTGGCAGCATCGAATCCGCAGGTCCGCTGGTGCAGGGTGGTCATGTCGTCGTCAATTCGGGTTATCTGTTTGGCGACCGGATGGCTGGGAATGCGTTGATGGTCTTTGCCGTCCCATGATCAGCGTCAGAACGCTGATTTCTGGATTGATCGGTGCAGCCCCTCACTCAACTCCTCGCTCAACCCTGCACTCAATTATGGAAAAACAGTCAGCGCTGCCTGTATCCTAGGGGAAGTCACGACTCCGGGGAGAATGGTTAATGGCTGCTGATGCACCGACGCATGACAAAAACACGATGCGCTGTCCCGCACACATCGGTGACGTGGATCTGTTTGGGCCAGGCGCCCAGGAACACTGGTACGAGGCCTATCCCATCCTGCACAAGGAAGCGCCGGTACATCGCATTCCTTCTGAGGGTTATGCACCCGGTACAGACGGGTTCATCCTGAGCAAGTACGAGGACATTGCTCTGGTGGTGCGTGATCCAGTGCGCTTCCCGCCAACTCTTTTCATCACGATGGACACCCTCAAGGCACAGGGTGTGACCATGGAAGATACGAAATACGTCAACGCCATGATGGTCTCCATCGCCTCCCTGCGACCCAACAATGAGCTTTGGCGTTCGCATCGCCAGGAACTCACTGACCCTTGGGTCGGGCCAGGTGCCAGCCGCCATGAAGTGATGATCCGCAAGGCAACTCATGAGCTGATCGACCGCTGGATTGACCGAGGTGAAGTTGAATTCATCTCCGAATTTGCCCGGCCGCTGCCGCAGATGGTCATGGCCAATGTTCTGGGGCTGCCCTATTCGGACATTCCACGACTGGCCGATTGGGGCAGCGCGCAGGTCGCAGCGTTCGTTTATGGCAAAGGCCATCGCAACCTGCTCAATGAGAAGCAGTCCAAGGAGCAGGCTTCCGCATTGCAGGATTTTTCCGACTATGTGGCATGGCATATCACCGAACGCCGCAAGTCGCCCCGCGACGACATGATTACCTTCCTGACCCAGGTCGAGTACTCGCCGCTCAAGCGCAAGTTGAACGATGCCGAAGTGAACGGAATTGTGTACGCGATGATGATCGGTGGCCTGGAAACCACGCAATATGCGCTCGAAGAACAGGCGCAGCTGCTGTGCGACAACCCCGATGTCTGGACGACGATTCGTGACGATCGAACGAAGGTGCGCGGATTCACCGAGGAATGCATGCGCTTGCGATCTCCAACGCAAGGGCTGTCAACACGCATCACCAGCCAGGATGAGGTTTTTCAAGGCGTGCATGTCCCCAAAGGCTCGATGTTGCATCTGCGATGGGCCGCTGGAAACGTGGATCCTGAAGAGTGGGAGTGCCCATTCGACCTTAATGTCGATCGGAAGGCTGTCACCAGACATCTGGTGTTCTCCCAGGGGCCACGCGTCTGTCCTGGTGCACACATCTCCAGGCTTGAGCAGATCATTGCCTGGGAAGCGCTGCTCGACCGCATCGAAGGCCTCGAGTACGCACCCGGTAACAAGTTCCTGCACCAGCCCGGTATCATGCTGGGGACGCTGGAACTGCAATTGAAATTCAAAAAGCGTGCGCTTTAAGGCGTCGCAGCGGGGAGATACAGAATGAGTATTGAATCTTTTACACCGGAAGAGATCCGGTCCCTCAAACGCCTGCTCGAGATCGAGGCGATCCGCAAGGTCAAGAACCTGTACTCACACTACATGGACAGTGGCCGGATCGATGATCTCGCGGACATCTTCACCGAAAACGCGTTATGCGAATTCGGGCCCGAGTACGGTAACTGGCAGGGTCGAGAAACGATTCGCAAGAACTACAAGGGTGTTTTTGCCGGACCAGATGCAGTGCTGTTTTCAGCGATGCACAACACCAGCAATCACCTGATCGAACTGACCGGCGATACGACAGCAGTGGGGCGTTCCTATCTGATCGACGTGGCGACCACCACGCCTGCCGACAAGATGCCAATTGTCTGGTTTGGCATCTACGATGAAGCCTACGAAAAAGTCGGGGGCAAGTGGTTGGTGTCGCGATGCAGCCTGCAGTTCATGTGGCCAAAGCGAATGACCACCGACGGCTTTGTGCCGGGGAATTTCCCCGGCGAGTAGCCAACAATCCCCGGTCAGGGTTTCAGACTGACCGGGTGTACGCGTAATACTCGAGGCCGGTGTCGTCGAACGACGCCGAGCCATCGCCGGTTCGCTCAATGACAAAGACGCCTGGTCGTTGCAGCGCACCGGCAGGCAGAACGCCGTCGTCATGCAGTGCAGCGTAATCGCCTTCGTCGAGATCGATGGATGCCTCAGCCAGGGCAGCGCGAAATCGAATTTTCCCCGCCGCTTTTTCCCAGCCCGGTACCAGACGCATCGGAATGATCTCCGCTGCGTCTCCACTCCCATAGCCGACCGTGAGAATGCGTGAATGATCGAGTTTCAGCCGTTGTTCCGCTGCTTCTTCGAGGCCCGCGGCGAGCCGGGCGGGTAGTGATGCGGTGTAGAGATTCCCCACATGCTTCATCTCGGCGGCGCCCAGCTGCAACTTGCTGCTGATATCCGCGTGCCAGTTGGGCATGTTGCGCAGTGCACGTAGTGCCTGGGTAGCTGACGGATAGAGTTCTTCGTTAACCTGTTCGCTCTTGACAAGGTTATACACGTAAGGTTGCTGCACCAGCTCGATCTGCAACTGTTTTGCATCGACACCAGAGAGCAA
>CAMDVY010000475.1 GCA_945878745.1 Klebsiella pneumoniae
ATCAGATAACCCCTGCCGCACACAAATCAGCAAACTCGGCTTCATCAACGCCAAACTCTGCCAGTACAGCACGGCTGTCCGCTCCGGGATCAGGCGCTGCCGTCCGCAGCGAATCCGGATGCGGGAAGCGCGAGAGGTTGATGGGTGACCGCACCAGATTGACTTCACCGAGCACTGGATGAACTACCGGTACAGCCATGCCCAGATGCCGGACCTGCTCACTCTCGAAGGCTTCGCCCACATCCTTGATGGCACCACACGGCACGCCGGCAGGATTCAGCCGCTCAACAAGTTCGTGTACGGTGAATTGGCTCAGCACTGTATTGATATCCGCTCGCAGCGCTTCCCGATTCGACATGCGGCTTTTTGTCGTTGCGTAGTTCGGGTGGTTGGCGAGCTGAGTTGCGCAGAGCACCTCGCAGAATTTCGCCCACATCGCCGGGCTCGAGGCGGCGATGTTGACCAGACCATCGTTCGCATTGAAGGTGCCCATCGGCACCATGGTTGGATGATGGTTGCCCTGTGGTAACGGCACTTCACCCTGCATGGTGTAACGCGATGCCTGGAAGTCGAGTTTTGCCAGCATCGATTCCAGCAGCGAGGTGTGTACCCATTGGCCTTCGCCGGTCCGTTCCCGATGCAGCAACGCAATCAGAATCGCCTGGCCGAGAAACATGCCAGCGGACGTATCGCTGATGGCCACACCCACTCGCATGGGTCCAGTCTCGGCAGAACCCGTCATCGCCATCAAGCCACTTTCGCCCTGGATGATCTGGTCCACGCCGGGGCGATTGCTGTCCGGCCCGTCCTGACCGAAGCCGGAAATACTGGCGTAGATGATCGACGGATTGATCCTTTGCACGTCGTCGTAACCAATGCCGAGACGGGTCTTTACGTCGCTGCGGAAGTTTTCGACGATGACGTCGGATTTCGCGACCATGCGCATGAACAGTTCGAGTCCGGCCGGTGACTTCAGATCGAGTTGCAGAGAGCGCTTGTTACGATGCAGGTTCTGCTCGTCAGATCCACGACGACTGCCGGTAATAGAACGCGCCGCTGCATCACCCCGCACCGGCGCCTCGATCTTGATGACATCGGCGCCCCAATCCGCCAGCACCCGCACCGCCATGGGACCAGCGCGGGCAATGGTAAGGTCAAGCACGCGCAGATGGGCCAGTGGTCCTGAACGGTTCGCCCCCGGCTCCGGGCGGCCGGCCACGGGCTCAGCGTCGTAACTCATTCGGAGCGGATCAGACGTCCAGGCAGGGCATCCGTCGCAAGCCCGTGCTGATAGGTGACGATGCCGTTGACGAGCGTGGCCAGATATCCATCGGCCTTCTGCTGCAGTCGTGCACCTCCCGCCGGCAGATCACGGATGATCTCGGGCGCCAGCACCCGCAGATTGGCGAAGTCGATGAGATTGATGTCTGCCCGCATGCCAGGCGCCAGCACCCCACGATCCGTCAGCATCACCGCGCGAGCGGTGTCCTGCGTCTGCAGTTTCACCAGCGTCGGCAGGTCGATCAGCTCACCCCGCTTGCGATCACGTCCCCAATGCGCGAGCAGTGTCGTGCAGAAGCTCGCATCGCAAATCGTGCCGACGTGCGCACCACCATCACCAAGCCCGGGTACGGTGTCCTTGTGCAGCAGCATTTCTTCACAGCAATCGAGATTGTTGTCGGCATAGTTGGCAAAGGGTGTGTAGAACAGGGTCTTGCCCTCGCCTTCCACCATCAGGTCATATACATGGGACCAGATGTCTGTTCCCGTGCTCTCGGCGCGCGCCGCGACGCTGTCCTTCGGATTCGGTTCGTAATCCGGTGTCGCGCTGATCTGCCAGAGTTTGCGGCCTTCGGCCATCATGCCAAACAGGCGCGCAAATCCTTTGCCGACGGGCTCGGCAAGAATGCGCGCTTTTCGCAGCGGATCGCGCAACGCGATGAGCTTTTCAGCCATCGGCAAACGCGCCACTTCCATATAACTCGGTCGGGTTGTGAACGGCGACAGAGTGGTCGTCAGCCCGGTGATGATACCGATCGGGCGAGGCGCCACCTGGCCACGCATCACCGTACCACTGGCGGTCGCCTTCTCGATCTTGCCGAGGACCTTTCGCCATCCATGTGGACTGAGTCCTTGCGCGAGAGACACGGACATCGGTCGACCGGAGGCCGCAGCCATGGCTTCGATGTTGGCAAACTCATCGTCCAGATCGGCAAAATCGGAAATCATCTCAAGCACACCACGACCCGCCGCCCGCATGCCTTCGGCAATGCCCAACAGCTCTGCACGCTCCGCAGTCAGCGATGGTGTTGGCGCGCCTGTTGAAGAACGATGGTTGAGTGTGCGTGAGCTTGAGAACCCGATTGCCCCTGCCTGCATGGCTTCGGTAACAAGCCGGCTCATCGCAGCGATGTCCTGGGCGGTCGCGGGTTCGCGATTTGCACCACGCATCCCCATGACGTACACGCGCAATGCGGCGTGCGGCAATTGAGCGCCAATGTCCATGTCGAACTGTCGTGTCGACAGGAAGTCGAGATACTGAGGGAACGATTCCCAGGACCATGGCAGTCCTTCATGCAAGGCAGCACCCGGAATGTCTTCAACCCCTTCCATGAGCTGGACCAGGATCTCGTGGTCCTTCGGATTGACCGGTGCGAAGCCCACCCCGCAATTACCCATGATGACGGTCGTCACGCCGTGGTGACTGGAGGGCGACATGCGATTGGCCCAGGTCGCCTGGCCATCGTAGTGGGTGTGAATATCGACAAAACCCGGTGTAACCAATGCGCCATCGGCGTCCAGTTCATGTTTGGTCCGGCTCTTGATGCGGCCGATTTCGGTGATTCGGCCATCGGTGATGCCGACATCCGCCGTAAAGGCTTCGCCACCCGTCCCATCGATTACCGTCCCGCCACGAACAACCAGATCAAAAGCCATGTCTGCACCCCTAGCCTAAAGTCCCAGCACAAAGTCACGGCCTGTTCTAACACAGGCCGCGCAGCCGCGTCATCCGAGAGTGTAAACTCGCCGCCATGGGTGGGGAAAAAGAGGGGAAACATTCATGCAAAAGGCAGCCATCGGCCTGATTCTGGCCGCTATCCTCGTGATCGCAGGCGGTTACTGGTACCTCGGGCGGTCCACCGTCGAAGTAAAACCGCTGCCACAACGGGATGACTCCACGCTTCGCAGCACGACCATTGGCAATGTGGTCGGTTTCATTGACGAACACGGCTCACGCGCGTGGCTCGGCATCCCCTTTGCCGAAGCCCCTCTGGGCGAGCGCCGATGGCGCGCATCCGTGCCAAAGACGAAGAG
>CAMDVY010000476.1 GCA_945878745.1 Klebsiella pneumoniae
TGGCTCAGCATTGGCGGCAGGATTATTCATGCAGACGGGCGACCAGTAATAACCACAAACGAAATCGCTTTATAACACCAGAAATCGCAGAGGCGGGCTTAGCGAAAGTACCAATGGCGAACCCTGCGAATGATACAACTCGCCGTCCAGTGTATAGGAGCCTGAAAACTGTATCGCCATCGAAATGACATCACGGCTGCTGAAGCCGTTTTCCTCGAATAACGATGGCGCGCCACGTGCCAGACGCGGCAGTCGACGCCACAATCCACCAGCACCTGCCTCGATCCAGATCGTGTGCATTCGACCAGGCAGATCGCCTGGCAGATAAGGTCGCATCCCATACAGGACCCGATCCAGCGTCGTCGCCATCATGGCGAACGTATCGACCACGCCGCTTTCTGTTTCGACCTTTACCATGCTCCGGGTGGTCAGCAGGCTGCGTGCAAAAATGGCAGACATGTGCCAGGCGGTGACGAGCTGTGAACTGGAGCGCCTGGACAAGAACTCGGCCACGCTTTCACTGACGATACCCAGCCCAAACAGAAACCCAAAGTGCACCTCACTCGCAAATTGCACACGCAGAACAGATCGTTCGGTGATCGCAGGCTTGTTTACGGCCAACGCGATTTCCAGTGCATCCCGCGCCTTTTCGTAGGACTTTGCTTGATTGAGATTGCCCGCAGTGACGTTCGTGGTTCCCGCCGGCATCACCGCAATCGGCGGCAGTTGCCAGGGTTCGACCGCGCGCAGCAGTGTGGTCAGCACCCGCTGTAACGTCCCATCACCGCCTTCGATCACCAGCGCCTGCGCTTCGATGCAGGCTTCCACATCAAGCTCATCGGTCAGTATGAGTTGGCGGCCCGGCAGAGGCTCGTGAACGCGGCCGACCATTCGGCCAGAGCGTGGATTGCGAAGCACCAGCACATCACTCATCGCGTCAGCAGCTGCTCTGCCAGGGTGTGGTCGGCCACCGAATCCACATCAACCGCAGCCTGTGGTTCGGTAACGTCGACGAAACCGATCGTGCATCCTGCCCGTCGGGCAATGGCATCCAGCGCCTGTTGTGCGTTCAACAGACCCAGGACATAACGCATCATGAGGCCAAAACCCAAATGCCGAGCCATGCGCATCGGCTGTTTGCGATCGGACTGCAGGCCCTTCCAGAACTCAAGGGCACCACGCGCCGCCGGTGAACGAAGATAAAACAGATTGGTACCACAGCGACCACCGTCTGCAAATTTCAGGATGGTGCGCTTTGATTCGGGAAATGCCGCATGAACAGCATCGAACTGCGCCAGACCCACCACCAGGTCTGCAGCACTTGAGGCAGCCTTCGTACAGAACGACTCGACGATCTGTGGGGTCAGCAACGCGTGGTCAGCGGTGGTCATCAAAACCGGCCAGCGGTCCAGTTGATCCAGCGCAGACAGGGCGCTTTCGGCGGGGTTTTCGCAAGGCATTACCCAGCGATAGTCTCCCGCAGCCAGCAGCTTTCTGAAGACTTCCGATGATTCGACCACGGACCGCTCCGGCCCGCACAGCACACCATTCCCAACCATCCGACTCTGCCGCAGGGTCGTGACCACTCGCTCGATGGTGGGTACGCCAGCCACTGCGACCAGCGCATTGGCTGCGACCCCAAAGTGTCGAGCCAGCAAACCTCCGCCCGGCCGTTCACCGGCGAGAACGATCACGGGTACCGGCTTCATCCCAGTGTTTTCTCGTACATCCGATAGCGTTTCGATACTGTCCCGCCGATGCGCTCGATGATGCTTCGCATGCCAACATTCGTATCCAGAATCCAGGACAGCTCATTGACTCGCACACCAGCGCGATGCGCGGATTGACCCAGCTCTTCGATCAACATGGTGGCAATACCAGGACCAAGAGCGGTGTTGTGCATCTGCCGGCGAACACCCATTAACGGCACGCGTGCCGTCGTTGGAAATTTCACTTTCAGGCGCCACAGCAGTTTAAGCCACCCAAACGGCAACAATCGCCCGTTCAGATCCTTGATGATCTCGTTCAGATTCGGCACCAGCACGATGAAGCCCGCTGGTTCGTCGTTTACTTCCGCGATCAGCACGAAATCCTTGGGTAGAAACAGCAACAACTGCGAACCGATGTGCTCAAACTCGGCTTCCGTAAAAGGTACAAACCCCCAATTGCCGGACCAGGCATCGTTGAAGATGTCCCGCAACAGTGCGAGCTCCTGTTGTTTGCGCTTGCGGTCGAGTATGCGGATCTTCACCTTCTTCGCCAGCCTCGCCCGCAACCGGGCGATGCGCGGATTGTCCTGATACTGCGTGTCCAGCAGATAGGCGAGCATGTCCTGACAGCCGCGATAACCCAGCGCTTCGACATGGGTGTGATAGTACGGCCGGGCGTGGCCCATCAGGAAAAAAGGTGAGGTCTCGTAGCCCTCACAAAGCAAACCGACTTCCTGGTTGACCCCCAGATTGAAAGGACCAACCACCCGTTCCATGCCGCGCTCCCGAAGCCAGGCTTCGGCAGTGGCAAACAAGGCCGCAAACACTGCCGGATCATCGATGGCATCAAGCATCCCGAAGTAACCGCTTCGATCCGGGTACCGATCAAGATACAGCTGATCGATCTGCGCGGAGATGCGACCCACCGCAACACCATCCACCAGCGCGATCCAGGCCTGCCACTTCGCATGGGCAAAAAACGGCTCCTTGTCCGACAGCGCTTCAAGCCGTTCGATCAGGAGAGGTGGTACCCAGGCGGGATCGTTGGCGTACACCCGCCACGGCACCCGCACGAATTGATCAAGCCCACGCTTGTCCGTGACCGGTACCACAGAGATCCTTGATGTTGATGCCGTTGTGTCGCTTTGCACGCGAGTCCCCGCTGCAGTAGATGCGCCTGGTATTGGCTGCGCATGGTAAGACGGTGCGCTTGGTAACACGAAGTGGGAGTTCATGCAAAAGGAACGGGTTCCCAGCCGGCCCGGATTCTGGCATGTTCACTCGTCGCACTGTACTTCCGGAACTCGCATGAACCATCAACATCAGGTCATCACCAATGCGCGGGTGTTCACCGCCTTGGACGAAAGCGTCGTCGCCGATGGCGCAGTCTGGATTGACGGCAGCACCATTCGTTATGCCGGGCCTGCGTCGAAATTGCCGACCCTGCCCCCTGAAATCACCCGCATCGACGCCAAAGGTGGCTTCGTCATGCCGGGCATGACCGAGACCCATGCTCACCTGTCATTTGCGGATGTGAGCCCATTTGGCATCGGCGATACTTCGGTGGAGGCAGCAACGATCACCGCAGT
>CAMDVY010000477.1 GCA_945878745.1 Klebsiella pneumoniae
GGACAACAGCCCGATCATGGCAATAACCCCGAGCACTCCAATGCCGAAGAGCGCTGCTGCGGTCTTTGCCGTGACCCGGCTGACCACCAGCTCCGTCCCCTGTTCTTCCTTCTTGACCGACCAGTACCACCAGCCATAGGCATTGATGAAGACGTAATAGGCGTTGAGTAACACGTCCGCGTAGAGTTGATTGCGGGCCATGACGAGCACCGACGCCACTGCATAGGCGAGACCAATCGGAAACGTCAGCACGTTCTGTTTGATCATCAACCACACGCAGACGAGCCCGGAAACCAGTCCGAATATTTCGAGCAATCGTCCGGTAAACAGGAAATCAGCGAACAATGCAGGCTTCCAGCAGGATTGGCAGCGCACAATAACGCTGGGGCTCACAAACTCAAAACTGGCTAGAATCAGCACCTGCCATTTCCTGCGCGTGACACGCATGGAATTCCCAGAGACAAGGCCAACCGGACACCTACCATGGCCAAGACCATAGCGATCGTCGAAGACGATCCAGATCAGCGCGCCAATTACTCGGATGCGATTACCTCCAAGGGCTATCGTGTGCAGGCATTTCAGAGCCGGGAAGAGGCCCTGGCGGGTTTCGATCGGGAACTGCCGGACCTCGTGATCCTGGACATCATCCTTGGTGAGGAAGTAGACGCGGGATTCCAGCTCTGTCGAGATCTGCTGAGTCGGGCACCACAACTTCCCGTCATCTTTCTGACCGAAAGGATCAATGAGATCGACAAGATTTCCGGCCTGCGACTGGGCGCCTGGGACTATCTGCCAAAACCCATTTCCCTGGATTATCTGGCAGAACGCATTTCGTCCCTGCTTCGCATCAATCAAGCCCGCCAGGAACAACGCGAGGAGCACGGCGCTACTGCCAGGCGGATCGGTGATCTGACCCTCGATCAGGATGCCCTGCTCGCGTCCTGGAAGGGTCTGCGAGTGGATTTGTCGGGAACCGAATTTCGCATGCTGGCCAAACTGGTGCGTAATCCCGGCAGCGCGGTCAGCTACGAAACGCTCATGAATGCCACCATGCAGAGTCTGGTTACGAACAACACGATCAATACCCACATGCGCAACATCCGGAAAAAGATCGAGCGTCTCGATCCAGCCTTTGCACACATCAAGAGCGAGTATGGCTTCGGCTATCGCTGGGTCGAGTAGCCAGACCCCTCCATGAAATTGTTCAGCAGATTCCGAGGCCCGCGCATTGGCACCAAACTGGCGCTGCTCGGATCGTTCCTGATGGTGGTGCCGTTCTTCAGCTACCGACAGGTCGTTGAGATGGAACGTTTGCTGCTTGAAGGACAGCGGAACACACAGCTCCTCAAGGCCAAGGGAATCGCCACTCTGTTCAACGGCCGAGACAGCCTGTTCAACGACTTGCCGGTCAATACTTCCGACTACGAGCCGCTGTTTGTGCAACCCCTGGCCGAGCCGGTTCGGCTGGATGGTCAGGGTGACGACTGGGGGATGGTGCTGGAGGACTCCATGCTTGGCTTCGGCTCTCCGACAGGCGATCAGGACGCCGACCTGCGCATGATTCTCGGTGAACGCAACGGTCAGCTTTACGGATTTGTTCGTGTGCTGGATGCCGATCGTGTCTATCGCGATGAAAAACGCCTGCGCCTGGATCAATCAGACCACCTGCGGATCAGCTACATCAGGACCGATGGCGAAGATGGCCGTCTGGCACTGGTTGGCTCACCAGCAGATCCGTTGACGACCTATGTCATGGACAGTGAATGGCGTTTTGCCGCCGACGGCCCTCCGGAGCTGCAGGTACAGGCGGCCATGGCAACAACGACCAACGGGCTTGACTTCGAATTCAGGCTGCCGCTGGACATGCTCGGATCAAAGCGCCACTTTGATATTTCGTTCGTCGATATCGATGACGCTGATTCAAGAGCCATTACACACGTCACGCACACACTGCCTTCTGCAGAAAAGGAAGGGTTTGATCTGGTGGTTCTCCAATCCCCTGAAGTACGTCGAATCGTCGATGGTCTCGGTTACGCCGGTGCCCGTATCGTCGTACTGGATGAACGAGGCCGTGTTCGAGCGGAAACCGGAACGATTCCCGAGTCCACGTCGACTCCAGAAGCTGGCGGCATGTTTGGCTGGACTCGTTCGTTGTTCGAGCGTGTTCGCCCACTGCTGCATCGGATTACGACGGGTGAATCCTACGATCCCGATGCCATGAGCATTTCCGAATCACGCAAGACCTCCAATGAAGTGATCACCTCGGCACTGCGCGGAGAACCCATTGCCCGTCGTCGCAAAGTGGGTGCTGATCAGATGGTGATCATGGCCGCCCATCCGATTTCATCGGCGGATGGCAAAGTGGTTGGCTCGGTAGTCGTCGAGGAGAATATCGATGCCATCAACAGCTTCCAGCGATCGAGCCTGGAACAGGTGGTGCTGGTGTCTGTGGTCAGTCTGCTCAGCGTTGTGCTGTCCTTGATTGCCTATGCCGCTCGTCTGGCATGGCGCATTCGCAACCTGCGGCGCGAGGCGAGCAAGGCCATCGATGTCTACGGACGTCTGCGCACACCGTCGCTGCGGGCAGAGATGGAATCGGGTGACGAGATCGGTGATCTGGCGCGCAGCGTGTCTGGCATGTTGTCAAAGCTGCACCAGCACAATACCTTTCTCGAGAACATGCCCCGCACCCTGCGCCACGAAATCAACAACCCGCTGAACACACTGAGCACATCCCTCGACAATCTGGCCTCTGAGTTACCGGGTGTGCAAGAAAGCAAATATCTCGAGAGCGCCAGGCGCGGCGTGCTGCGGATTGGCTCAATCGTCCAGAACCTCGCTGATGCCGCCAATCTGGACGATGCACTGCAGGCGGAAGAAATGGAGGTCATCGACGTCGGTGAGCTGGTCCGCAACTACGTCAACAACTGCAGCGTCTCCCACAAGGGCTGCAACTTTGTCTACAAGGGACCGGAACGTCCAGTACTGGCAGAAGTTGCGGACTATCGGATCGAGCAGATGCTCGACAAGATCATCGACAACGCGATTGATTTTCATCGCTCGAACAGCCCCATCAAGGTGCAGCTGGATACGTTTCGCGACTATCTGCAGATCACGGTGGCCAATCGTGGACCGACGTTACCCGCAAAGGCAGAACGTACCTTGTTTGACTCGATGGTCAGTCATCGCAGTCAGGACAACAGACTGCACTTTGGCCTGGGACTCTATGTTGTCCGGGTCATCGTGGAACACCATCGCGGATTCGTGCGGGCCATGAATCTTGTCGATGGTTCTGGC
>CAMDVY010000478.1 GCA_945878745.1 Klebsiella pneumoniae
GCATGAGTTCACGCAATGCTCGCCGATAAACCTCGCGCTTGAAGTCAACAACTTCGAGGACCGGATACCAGTAACTCACCCACTGCCAGTGGTCAAATTCCGGATCGGAAGATGCATCAAAACGGATCGCTTCATCGGTCGCCAGCATCCTGAGCAGGAACCACTGCTGTTTCTGACCGAGAAATCCGGGTGTCGAATTGTGTCGTCGCAACCTCGCCGGCAGTCGATACCGCAACCAGCCTTTGGTGCGGCCTAGGATTTGAACCTGATCCGGCACCAGGCCAACTTCTTCGTTCAGTTCACGAAACAGCGTATCTTCCGGCGTCTCACCAGGATGAATACCACCTTGCGGGAATTGCCAGGCATCATGTCCGCCAATGCGGCGTGCCCATAGCACCCGGTCTTGCTCGTTGACGAGCACTATGCCGACATTGGGCCGGAACCCATCTGCATCGACCACGGTAGTCTCCTGAAAGTCGCATCGATTGAACACGAAGCGCTGCTAAATTACTACGCCGGTGCCGAGCCGGAGCCGAGCCGGAACTGGTATGCGATGATGTGCCCATGGACAACACACTAATCAACCGATTGGATATGCAGACCAGTCCCTATCTTCTGCAGCATGCCAACAATCCCGTGCACTGGCAGCCTTGGGATGCCGAGTCGCTGGCAGCAGCCCGTACCTCGCAAAAACCGATTCTGCTGTCGATCGGCTATTCCTCATGCCACTGGTGTCATGTGATGGCGCACGAGTCTTTCGAGGACACCGCGACCGCCGCAGTCATGAATGAACACTTCATCAACATCAAGGTGGATCGCGAGGAGCGGCCCGATCTGGATCGGGTGTATCAACTCGCGCAGCAGATTCTGACCCGGAATACCGGTGGCTGGCCGCTCACTGTGTTCCTTGATCCGGATACGCTGACGCCGTTCTTCGGCGGTACTTATTTTCCACGCACACCCCGATTCGGGCTGCCCGGGTTCGTGGACTTGTTATTGCGCATCCAGGGATTTTTCACCGAGAAACGCCAGGAACTGACCGCGCAGGGTGACAAGGTCAAGGATGTACTTGCACAGTTGGTCATGGAGGCTTCTCCCGCCACTCAGAATGACGCCACGCTGATCCAGGCTGCCCGTGATGCGCTCGGGACGCAGTACGATCGTGAACACGGTGGTTTTGGCGACGCCCCAAAATTTCCGATGCCTTCGGCGCTGACCCGTGTGCTCAGACATTGGGCATATACACAACGGCGAGGACAGCGCGACAAAGACGGTCTCGACATGGTGCTGTTTACCCTCACACAGATGTCTCGTGGGGGGATCTTCGATCATTTGGGTGGCGGTTTCTGCCGCTATGCGACCGATCGAAAGTGGCGGATCCCGCATTTCGAAAAGATGCTCAACGATAACGCCCAGCTGATCGCCCTGTTTGCCGATGCGCTGGCCGTGAGCCCCGATCCATTGTTGCGCGCAACCCTCGACGAGACTGTGGCCTGGTTGCTGCGGGAAATGCGTCATGAACAAGGCGGGTTCTTTTCCGCTCTGGATGCCGATACAGAGGGTGAAGAGGGTCTGTTCTATGCGTGGCGGCGCGAGCAGGTCAAACGTCTGCTGACCGCCGATGAGTACTTGATCATCGAGACCCTGTATGGCCTCGACAAGCCGGCAAACTTTGAAAACAGATGGGTGCTGTTCCGCTCCGACAGCTGGCGCAGTGTGGTCAGTCGGCTGTCGCTGGAGCCCGATGAAGCAGCTGCTCTACTGGCCAGCGCGCGGACCAAATTGTTCAACGCCAGAAGTGAGCGCATTCGTCCGGCTTGTGATCACAAAATACTCACCAGCTGGAACGGCCTCACCATTCACGCACTGGCAACCGCCGGACGGGTTCTCCGACAACCGGAGTGGATTGATGCTGCGCGCGCCACCGCCCGGTTTCTGCGAGAAAATCTGTGGGTCAACGATCGGTTGCTCGCAACCTGGACCAGCGGGCAAGCAAATCATGCTGCCTATCTGGATGACTATGCGTTTCTACTGCAGGGACTCGCAAGTTTGCTGGCTTACGAATGGGACGACGCGACGGCAAGCTTCAGCCGTGAATTGTGTGAGACCGTGCTGGCTCAATTCGAAGACAAGGAGCGCGGTGGCTTCTTCTTTACCAGCCACGAGCATGAAGAACTTCTGTATCGACCAAAGCCGACACTCGACGACGCCATGCCACCAGGCAATGGTGTGCTTGCTGAAGCCTTGCTCACGCTGGGCCACCTCTTTGCCGAACCGCGTTACCTGACTGCGGCAGAACGAACACTCGCCTGTGGTCGTGCCCAAATGGAGCAATTGCCAGCAGGACACTGTTCCATGTTGCACGCGCTTGAGTTGATCGCTTCACCCCCCGACACAATTGTGCTTCGCGGACCCGTTGAGCTGGTGAGTGAATGGCGAGACGCCATCAGCTCGGGTTACAAACCCTGGCAGCGCGTGTACTCGATACCCTACGAAGGCATTCGATCAGTGCCAGCTTACTTGCCGCGAATGGTGCCTATCGAGAGCCGTCAGACCGTTACCGCGTACGTGTGTCGCGGACTGCAATGTGGCTTACCCATTACCGATCTTGATGCGCTGAAGAAGGCCCTCGGCAAAGGCTGATCACAAGTCGTTGCACCGCTCTTCTCTTGTCTTGACCACCCGCCTCGCTGCGCCGTAGGCAGCGGAACGACGGCCTGCCCACGCGATGATTTTGTAGGCAGCAACCCTCGCTGCTTCGCATCGGTTGTTTACCGCGTATGCTCGCATCAAATCTGCGCGAAGGTCGTGATCCAAGTAGACGAGTTTGGTTGCCACTTCCAGCGGCTCGATAGCACGCGATGCTTCCTGGCCTGGTAGAAGGTAACTGAGCCCAAACAAAGCGAACGCCTCCGCTTGATGACGGTCAAGCGCAATGGCCTTGTGCGCTATTGTCCGTAGCTGTGTCATCGCCTCAGCAACGACATCTTTGGATTCAGATCTTCGAGCGGCGTTCAACAGCGCTTGTCCATGATCCAGTAGGCAAGCCAACGACTGGACCGACTTTGATTCATTGGCCGTAAACGCAGCATTGATGACTCCGGTTGCCAAATCCCTCGACCGAATCCGCGCCAATGTGCACTGCACCTCCCGTCTGCCAGATGCCAGACCCCTCACAAGAGCTTCATCGTACAGGCGCTCCGCCAATTCTACTCGCTCCCACTGCAACGCGAGGCCGGCCAGTCGCTCTGCAATTTCACCAGAATTCATCGGTTCTGGCTGAAAGGGCCGTAGC
>CAMDVY010000479.1 GCA_945878745.1 Klebsiella pneumoniae
CGCTTAAGCGAAGTGCTTGGACATGATCAATTCGCAGGAGCGAATTGATCAGACTTACCTTAAACAGATTCAGGGAGAGCTGCCGGTGGCCTCCCTGATTGCCCGCAGATGCTATTCAAGCAACAGATAGTTCACGCGCAGGGAGTAGAGATTTTCATCGTAAGCCTGAATGGTGATCGGTGTGTCCACTGAATTGTGTGATCCCGTAAACAGCAAGGACAACCTGCGGTTGTAGTTGTAGCCAAGGGATACTTCGGCGCCGAATCGATCTTCAGTGGGCGCATTCACATCGAGCAACTTTTCCTGACGGTAGGATGTCTGTATCGCAGCGGTCAGTTTAGGACTCAGCCGCCGGCGCCAGCCGATGGCCGCAGTAGTTCGCTCCAGATCCTCAAGCAGATCGATGTAGTCCTGTTTGTCGTACATCAGGCTTAACGTGAATTCATTGGAAAAGACAACTGTGCGCAGTTCTATCTCGGCTCGATCATTGAGGAAAACTTCATTCAGATCCGAGTCGATCTGATTGTTGGTGCCGAATGGCAGGATGCCGAGTTCAAGAACCGCCGGTCGATCGCGCAACTCTTTCACCGCGGCGACGGTCAACGATGTCTGCGGTGTCATTCGCCACGTCAGCCGGGCGTCGTAGACTCCGTTTTGGATGGTCTTGCGTCCAAGCGTCCGATCCATGCTGGTGTAACCACCCAGCAGGCTGAAATCGATGTTGGGTCCGAATCGACGCCATTGCACTGAGCTCGTCAACGCGTCCAGATCAGGTGAGCCTGCGTTGTCGAAATCGACCTGGTTGTTCGCGACGTTGAAGACTACCTGGTCGTTTTGCCCCACGTTCATCACATAGCCGACAGACCCGATGTGGCGCGTGCTGTTCGTATTGGCGATGTCAGCATGCGTCTGGGTATAGAAGTACTGCAGTTGCAGTTCATCGTTCCTGCGAACACGAAATCGCAGGGTTGGACCAGCTCTGGTGCTGTCGGTGACCTGTACGTTGTTTGGCAAGTCTCCTTGCTGACCGTTGACGGTGGTTTCTGTCCGCGTGTTGTTGACGGTGAAGTCAAGGCGGCCGGGAATCGCTTGCCAGACAACCGTTGATGTACCCGTCAGGGCTGAGTCATCGTCGAAAACTTCCTCGGTTCGAATTCGTCGTTCATAGTCGTACCGGGCATTGGCCTGGATGGATGGACCTTGATGTTCGACGGCGATGTTTACCCCTGGCTGATAGGTGATCTCGGAAATTTCGTTGTCTTGCGCTCGTGTTACGTTGTCGGTGTGGGTTGACTCCACCCTGATGCCAACGGTGGTTTCGAGGGCGAATGCGGGTGCGGACAAGGCAAGTATGGCGGCCGCAAGCTTGGTACGTTGCCTTGTCATGGAATCTCCTTCAAAACTGCTGAAGAGTGGTTCAGAACGCTCGTTCTGGCACGGTGATTACATCACCGGGCTGCAGCGAGTAGTTCGTCTCCATGTCGCCCTTTTGTAAGATCCTGTCGAGGGAAATTTTCTTGGATGCCCCACTCTTGCGAAACAGTGTGGCCTTGCCGGGTACCGCGAACTCTGCGAGTCCACCAGCTTCCAGCACCATGTCCAGCACCGTCATTCCCTGCCGATAAGGCACCGAGATGGGCTTGATCACAGCCCCGGTGACACGCACCCTGGTGCGATAGGCATCACTGCCCATCGTTGTCACGATGACTGTTACATACGGATCGCGTATGAATTTTTTCAGCTGCTCAGTGACGTAGGCGGCGACTTCTTCTGGAGTTTTTTCGCCAACCAGTACGTCACCCGCCAATGGCACGCTGATCTTTCCATCGGGCCGGACGGGTACTGAGACACTGAGGTCTGGGTTGCGCCAGACATTTACAGAGAGTGAATCACCGACACCAATCCGATACTCATCGGAAAGGCCGGTGAAGGGTACTTCTTCTGCCTTCGGCGGAGCCTTTGTGGTGCTCGCGCATCCTGCTATCAAGGAAGAAAAAAACAAAGCGGCCAACGACCGCAGAACCAGCTTGTTCATAGTGTCCATCCCTTGAGCTTCACCTCGTCGTCAGTAAATTGAGGGCGTGATGATATCCGTTGTCCTTGGGCGTTAGTGCCCTGGATATAAAGCTGCTTACATATGGTTGCATTTGCTCGACAGACAAATCCGTGCACCGGTCACAGACTGCTTGCCAAGCAGTAGCAATGGGTAGTGCGCATGGAGCGAACGATGATGTTGGAAACCCGGCCCCTACGGTCCCGGCTGGGTGAGCAGGCCTTACGATGGTTTCGCCGAGAACGCGTGTTTGCCAGTGGTGGTAGTTGGTACTTTCATACTCGCGAAGGTGTCGACGTCGGACCCTACGGCTCGCGCTTCGAGGCGGAAGTCGAAGCTGACATTCTCATTGCGCGGCTTGACCATGAGACGAGCCTGCCGAGTCTGATGGTGATCCGGGCATTTTTGCTGGAGTCGGTTGTTGAGCCCCGTCGAAAGAGCCGGTTGGTCGACATTGGCGCTCAAGTCGGGCGATGACAGACATTTCCTGAGGCATCCTCAGGGAGGTCCCTGAAACTTCGTTTTTTGGACGGCCGCCTCTTCAGAGATAGCGGCGCGAATCAGCAGCCGCGGAAGTCTGGGGTTCTCTTCTCCCTGAATGCGCGCCGTCCTTCTTTATAGTCCTCGCTGTTGAAGCAGCCATCCACAAGTTGTCGCACACGCGCAACTTCTTCACTCTGACTACCTCGTTCGAATGCGTTGACGGCAGCCTTCGCTGCCGCAACCGTCAATGGCGCATTGCCGGCGATACGATGGGCGTAGGCCAGCACCTCGGTTTCGATATCAACACGTTCATGGATGGTGTTGATGAGACCCATCGCCAGTGCTTCCTGGGCGTCCATGAACCGGGCACTGAACATGATGTCGCGAGCTCGCGAAGGACCGACGATTCGGGCCAGTTTTGCCAACCCTTCGTATTCGTAGCCAAGACCGAGTTTTGCTGCAGGAATGCCGAAGCGTGAATCGGGCGTTGCGATTCGTATATCGGCTGCCAGCGCCGTGGCCAGGCCACCCCCGATGCAATAGCCCTCGATCAACGCCAGCAATGGTTTTGCGAATCTGGTGAGTTCGCGATTGGCATCGCCAGCCACCTCACCATAGGTGGCTCTTTGATCGGCGTTGGCACGATGCTGGTCAAATTCCGAAATATCTGCCCCCGAGACAAATGCTTTGCCACCCGCACCCCTCATGATGGTTACCCGGACATTCGGGTCCGATCCAAACGCACGCAGCACGTCAG
>CAMDVY010000480.1 GCA_945878745.1 Klebsiella pneumoniae
CCAGCGCTCAAGATACGGCTCACCATCGGTGGCGATGAGGTCATGGGTGAAACCAAAGGAGTAACGACCGAGCCTGAGCAACATGCTGGAACAAACAGATCCGCGAACAGGAAGGCGCGCACTTAAACAGGACATGCCGCTTATATCAAGAGGTCAGCCTTACATCCGCAGGGCATCCCGCATGGCTTCGATCAGCGCCGTGATCTCCCATTCCTCGACAACAAACGGAAGACCCAGCTGAATCGTGTCGCCGCCATAACGCACATAAAAACCTTTTTGCCACAGGCGCATTGCCACTTCATAGGGACGTCGTGCTGGCTCACCCGGGTAGTGCGCAAGAGTAAGGCCGGCAGCGAACCCAAAGTTGCGGATATCCATGACATGCGGCTCGCCTTTCAGTGAATGCACCGCGGTTTCAAAAAAGGGCGCCATGGACGCAACACGTTCGATCAGTCCATCCCGCTCGAGAATATCGAGGGTGGCATGCGCCGCGGCACAGGCAACCGGATGCCCTGAGTAGGTATAACCATGGGGGAACTCCAGCAGATACTCTGGGGTCTGCACGGCCATGAAAGCATCGTGAATGTCACGACGCACCGCCACTGCGCCAAGCGGGATGGCGCCATTGGTGAGCTGTTTCGCAATGTTGATCAGGTCCGGGGTAACACCGAATGCGGCTGCGCCAGTGCGTGCGCCCGAGCGACCAAGCCCCGTAATGACCTCATCAAAGATCAACAGGATGTTGTGCTTCGTACAGATTTCACGCAGCCGCTGCAAATACCCTGCCGGCGGAACAATGACGCCCGCCGAGCCGGCGAAGGGTTCGACGATCAATGCCGCAATAGTTGATGCATCGTGCCGGGCGATGACGGTCTCGAGCTGTTCAGCAAGTTCAATGCCCTGCGATGGCATGCCTCGGCTGAACGCATTTTGTGGCAACAGGGTGTGCGGAATGTGGTCCGTGGTGGGGCCATCACCAAACGGCAGGCGGTTGGGTGCAATTCCGCCAACATGCATGCCACCGAAGTTAACCCCGTGATATCCCTTGTCACGACCAATCAGTCGGGTCTTTTCTGGCTTGCCCATAAGCCGCCAGTATGCGCGAGCGATTTTCAGGGAGGTGTCTGCCGCTTCAGACCCTGAGTTGGTGAAGAAAATCCGATCGAGGCCCGGTGGCATCCATTCGCCGAGGCGATTGGCGAGCTCGAAAACACCGGTGTGGCCATACTGAAATGCCGGGGCGTAGTCCAGGTTTCGCAATTGCGCACTGACTGCGTCAGCGATTTCCGGGCGACCATGTCCTGCCCCACAGGTCCACAAGCCCGACAAGCCATCGAACACCTTGCGCCCTTCCGGAGTATAGAAATACGCGCCTTCGGCACGGGCAATCATGCGCGGAGACTTTTTGAATTCACGGTTGGCCGTGAAGGGCATCCAGTAGGCGTCTAGATTGTTCAATGGCACGTCCCGGCAAGCATTGTCTGGGCATGGTGGCGCATCGCGAGTTCGGGAACAACTCGCCAGCCCGCTGAAAACTGGCTCTGTCGCAGGCGACGCGTCTAGGGAAGGTCTGATTAACCTTGATTAGACAATAATCTCGCAACAAAACATGGTGCGCAGGGGTGTTCAGAGCTTCGAAACGATTGAGCGCGGATAGAGCAGGGATAACAGCGGAAATCAAACTATAACGCCATCACCAATGAAGTTGGCAGATTCAATCAATCGTAGGAGCGATCTCCTGATCGCGATTTTTGATGCACCCAACAATCGCGGTCAGAGACCGCTTACAAAGAGACCACCGCTGTAGCGGAGAGCGCTGCCCGACATTGCGATGGGAGGTGTGCCTGAAACACTGCCGATTATTGTCGAATCAAGGTTAATCAGACCTTCCCTAGTGGTGCAGGGATGCACCACCATTTTTCTCGCGTGAAACGCGGGGCCTCTTTTCGAAGAGAGGGGCGAGGAGCCTGCAAGGCTCCGACCTGATTAATTCGCAGGAGCGAATTAATCAGAGTTACCCTAGACTCGCCTATCGATCAAGGCTGACGAGAGCCCAATGCAGATTGACCTTCTGAGCGCAGACACGTTTCGCAGCGGACATCCCCATGCCCAATACGACTGGCTGCGTGAGCACGACCCGGTGCACTGGCACGCTGAACCCAATGGTCCCGGCTTCTGGGCGCTGACCACCTGGGAGGATGTTGCCGAGTCTGGCCGGCATCCGGACCTCTTTTCTTCCGAGCCCACCATCATGATTCCCGACCCCGACGCAGGCTCAATCGTCCCGCGTGACAGTCGCCACAAGATGATGCTGATGATGGACCCTCCTCAGCACACCCAGTTCCGCCGTCTGATCAGCCGTGAATTCACACGCGGTCCAGCCGCTGCACTCCGTCCTCGCATCAAGGAACTGGCCAGTCAGATCATCGATGCGGTCATTCAAAAAGGCGAATGCGACTTCGTCACCGATGTCGCCGGAGAACTGCCCTCCTACGTGATTGCAGACCTGATGGGACTGCCGCTGGAAGACGGTCGCAAGCTTTATTCGCTGACCGAAATCCTCCATTCCGCTCCGGAAGCCCTCGAACCTGGCGCACAGCTGAAAGCTGGCATGGAGATGTTTGCCTACGCAGAACGGGTGTACAAACAAAAACTCGCACACCCCACGACAGACCTGGCCAGTCAGATCGTGCAGGCCGAACTCGATGGCGAACGCCTCGACCTCGTCGACTTCCAGCTGTTCTTCATGCTGCTGATCGATGCGGGTGGTGATACCACCAGAAATCTCGTTGCCGGTGGATTGTACGAACTGCTGCAAAATCCTCAGGCGATGGCCGCACTGCGAAGTGACCGGTCACTGGTCCCTCAGGCACGAGACGAAATGCTGCGGGTGGTGAGTCCGGTCATCTATATGCGTCGAACCGCAACGCGTGACACCGAGCTGCGTGGCAAGAAGATCCACGCAGGCGACAAGGTTGTTCGCTATTTTGGTGCGGCAAACCACGACCCGAAACAGTTCAGCGATCCGAGGCGATTTGATATCACTCGAACGTCGAACACGCAGATCGCGTTTGGTACCGGAACCCATGTGTGCCTGGGTCAGCACATCGCGCGAGTGGAGATCGATTGCATGCTGGAGGAAGTTCTGGCACGACTGCAGGACATCACGCTCGCAAAGCCACCAGAATGGCTGGCTTCGAATTTCATCTCGGGCATTCGGGCTATGCCGATCAGCTTCCAGCCCGCCTAGTAGGCGATTTCTCCTGATCGCGAACCCGCGATCTTGCA